>JANYFF010000486.1 GCA_025362825.1 Polaromonas sp.
GCCTGGTGGAAGACCTCAACACCCTGCCCCTTCGGGCGCGACTTGCCAAGCAGTTACTGCACCTGGTACGCAGCTACGGCATCGCCAGCCTGTCGAACAACAGCGAAGTACGCATAGGCCTGCAATTGGCTCAGGAAGAACTCGCGCAATTGCTGGGTGCATCACGCCAGCGCGTCAACCAGGAACTCAAGTCCATGGAACGCGAAGAGGCCATCCGCATCGAGCCGGGCGGCCTGGTGGTGCGAAGTCGGGAAATCCTGCTGCGTATTTCTGAAGCAGACCTCGAAAAATAACCATCTGCTACCAACTACACCCAATCTATACATGAGTAATTTTGACCATTTCGTCGGCACACGCGCTGTCTCCAGCCAGAATGCGTTTGACCTGGACGCGCTCACCCGGTATCTGCAGGCGCACATGAAAGGCTTCGAGGGTCCGTTGACCGCAGAAATATTCAAGGGTGGCCAGTCCAACCCGACCTACAAGCTGATCACGCCCAGCAAGTCCTATGTGATGCGTGCCAAGCCGGGCCCGGTGGCCAAGCTGCTGCCCTCAGCACATGCGGTTGAGCGCGAGTTCAAGGTCATGAGCGGCCTGCAGGGCACCGATGTACCGGTGGCCAAAATGTATTGCCTGTGTGAAGACGAGTCCGTGATCGGGCGGGCTTTCTACGTCATGGAGTTTGTCGAAGGCCGCGTGCTTTGGGACCAGTCCCTGCCTGGCATGACGCTGGCGCAGCGCGGCGAAATCTACGGGGAAATGAACCGCGTGATTTCTGCCCTGCACAAGGTCAAATTTGCCGAACGCGGCCTGGCCGACTACGGCAAGCCGGGCAACTACTTCGAGCGGCAGATTGGCCGCTGGACCAAGCAGTACATGGCTTCCATCACCAAGCCGATCCCCGAAATGGACAGCCTGATGGCGTGGCTACCAGCCAATATTCCGGCCAGTGGACGTGACGCAAGCATGGTCTCCATCGTGCACGGCGACTACCGGCTGGACAACCTGATGTTTCACCCTACCGAGCCGCGCGTCATGGCCGTGCTGGACTGGGAACTGTCCACTCTAGGTCATCCGCTGGCTGATTTCAGTTACCACTGCATGGCCTGGCACATACCGCCTGGTGCTTTCCGCGGCATTGGCGGGCTGGACCTGTCCAGCCTGGGCATCCCGCTCGAAGCCGACTACATCCAGCTGTATTGCGAGCGCACCGGCATCGCCACACCTGAAGCCCTGAAGGCCGACTGGGACTTTTACCTGGCGTACAACCTGTTCAGGCTCGCCGCCATTTTGCAAGGCATCGCCAAGCGCGTCGAAGCCGGTACGGCCTCCAGCGCACAGGCCGTGAGTTCAGCAGCTGGGGCACCAGTGCTGGCAAAAATGGCTTGGGACTTTGCACTCAAGAGCCGTTAAAAAAACACCAAGACCACTTCACGTCAACCAACCACAACCCCCCTTCTGGAGACAATATGGATTTCAATTACACCCCCAAAGTACAAGACCTTCAGGCTCGCCTGCTCGCCTTCATGGACCAGCACGTTTATCCTAACGAAGCACGCTTCTTCCGCGAAATTGCTGAAAACCGCGCCAAGGGCAATGCCTGGATCCCGACGACCATCATTGAGGAACTCAAACCCAAGGCACGTGCGGCCGGCCTGTGGAATTTGTTCCTGCCGCATTCACCACGCGCGCCTGAAGGCCTGTCAAACCTCGAATACGCGCCGCTGTGCGAAATCATGGGTCGCGTGCCCTTCGCCGCAGAGATCTTCAATTGCTCGGCGCCCGACACCGGCAATATGGAAACCATTGCCCGGTATGGCTCCGAAGCCAACAAGGACAAATGGCTTGACCCCCTGCTCAGGGGCGAGATCCGCTCTGCCTTCCTGATGACAGAGCCTGAAGTGGCTTCGTCAGACGCCACCAACATCGAGTGCCGCATCGAGCGAGACGGAGACGACTACGTGCTGAACGGCCTGAAATGGTGGTCGTCCGGTGCCGGCGATCCACGCTGCGCGGTGTACATCGTGATGGGCAAGACCAACCCAGATGCCGGCCGCCACGAGCAGCAATCAATGATTCTTGTACCCGCCAACGCACCAGGCATCACCGTCATCCGTCCGCTGTCGGTGTTTGGCTACGACGACGCCCCGCACGGCCACATGGAAGTGCGCCTGACCAATGTACGCGTCCCGGCGGACAACCTGCTGCTGGGCGAGGGCCGCGGCTTTGAAATTGCCCAGGGCCGCCTTGGCCCTGGACGCATTCACCACTGCATGCGCTCTGTCGGTATTGCCGAGCGCGCGCTTGAGCTGATGTGCAAACGACTGAACACCCGCGTCGCCTTCGGCAAGCCGGTGGCACGCCAGTCGGTCTGGCACGAGCGCATCGCAGAGGCACGCTGCATGATCGAGCAGGCCCGCTTGCTGACGCTCAGGGCCGCCTACATGATGGATACTGTGGGCAACAAGGTTGCCAAGGCCGAAATTGCCATGATCAAGGTCGTCGCCCCCAACATGGCCTGCCAGATCATTGACTGGGCCATCCAGGCGCACGGCGGCGGCGGTGTTTCAGACGACTTCCCGCTGGCCTACGCCTACGCCCACCAGCGCACGCTGCGGCTGGCCGACGGCCCGGACGAGGTGCACCGCGCATCGCTCGCCAAGCTCGAACTCGCCAAGCACCTGCTGATGCCAGGTGAAGTCGAGATGCCGATAACGCGCGGAAGCTGATCGGGATCTTCCCATGCGTCCAGCGCTTCAGGCCGTCCGGTCCTTTTGCGCTGGCCACCATACTATTAAATTGATAGCTGTAGGCGCCCATAAGCCGGGGGCCGCAGGTCTATTTGACCGTCAAACCGTAGATATTTCCTGATTTGATGCCCCGGCCTTGCCAGGAAACGGTTTTCCGGACGCCCGCTCAAACAGCGTTGCCAGCTTTTCAGCCAGCGGTGTCAGCGGCAACGCGCTGCGCCTGACGATCACGATGTCGGGGCCGTCCAGCGCTTCTGTCACCGGAATTTCCTGTAACGAATCCTTGAAAATTTTGCTGGTGATCCATTGCTGTGGCAAAAAAGCCAGCGCATCGGTGGATGTCAGCAGGGCCACTACCGGCAAGGTGGTGAGGGTTTCTGTAACCGATTTGGGTGCTGGCAAGCCATGTACCGCAAACTGCTCCTCAAACTCGATTTCAACCGGATAACGCACCCCGGTCATGATCCACTGCGCCGTGATCAGCTCACGCAGGCTGCGCGCATCGGCCAGCGGATGCCCTCGCCGGCAGACCACTGAGCGCTTGTTGCGAAACAGCATCTGCAGGGTGTAAGACTTGTCGAGTTCGCCTACAGGACGCGGGCCGATATAAAAATCCAGACTGCCGTTCTTGAGCTGTGGTTCCAGCGCCGGAAACAGCCCTTCAGTGAGACTCAGCAAGGCGTCTGGGTAACTTTTGCGGAAGGACCGGTATACCTCGGGCACCAGCGACAGGAAGACCGCGCTTGACAGCCCGGCGCTGACCTTGCCTTCGCCCTTGCCCTTGAGCTGCTCGATCTCCTGCCGGCCGCGTTCAACGTCCTGCAGTATCGAGCGCGCCCGCACCACAAACGACTGACCGTACAGGTTCAGTGAAACGCCCTTTCCGTGGCGTTCAAGCAGAGGCACGCCGAGCTCTTTTTCGAGGTCGCGCAAGCCGCGGGTGATGGCCGGTTGGGCCAGTCCCTGGGCACGGGCGGCGCCCCGAATACTGCTGGCATCAGCCACGGCAACCAGGTTTCGAAGATGATGCAGCTTCATAAATAGAATTTAAAGTGATATTAAACAGGTATCGAAAATACTATTTTGCACTCTTTTTTGTTTTTAATGAATTGCCTACGATACCGCCATTCACTCAAAAACAAGGAGACAACCATGTTGCAACGATCCGCATTTCTGCTGGCTGCAGGCCTGGGCTTAAGCCTGCTGGCCGGTACCGCCTTCGCCCAATCCTTCCCGACCCAGCCGGTCCGAATCATTTCGCCCTTTCCAGCGGGAAGCGGCCCGGACGTGGTGGCGCGGATTGTCGGCGAACGGCTGACAGCCAGCTGGAAGCAGTCCATCGTGGT
>JANYFF010000616.1 GCA_025362825.1 Polaromonas sp.
CATCGCGCTGTTTGTCGATGCGATCTTCCTTGCGTTTGGCCATTTTCGCAATCTCCACTCGCTTGGTGTAGCCGGACGAATCCGCCCACGACCACCAGGCAATGGCCAGGCCGAAAGGCGACAGGATAATCCACCAGCTCAGGCCGGCGACAGGACCGATCTCAAGGTATTTCAGGGCCAGCATGACGATGCCGATGAGTAAAAAATACATGAAAAACTCCGGATCCAGCAGGATTTAAAAGCGCGAAAACCAGCAATGGGGGTATGCCTGCCGATGGCAGTAAGGTCAACCTACATCACTACAATAGCGTTAAACGACTGTAACCGAACTAAATACGAGCCCACAAGGACCCACCATGAAACGAATTCTTTTGGCAGTTGCAACCCTTGCCACCAGTTTTGCAGTGTCCACGCCAGCAATGGCTGACTTGGCACTGGCAACGGCCAAGAACTGCATGGCTTGCCACGCAGTTGCCAACAAGCTGGTGGGCCCTTCCTACAAAGAGGTCGCCGCCAAATACGCTGGTCAGGCAGACGCTGCCGACAAACTGGCTGCCAAGGTCATGAAGGGCGGGTCCGGCGTCTGGGGTGTGATCCCCATGCCAGCAAACCCCCAAGTCAGCGCAGCAGAAGCCAAAACGCTGGTTACCTGGATTCTGAGCCAGAAGTAAGTTCTGCCATGCGATGCCTTCCAGGTGTCGCGAGCATCATAAAAAAGCCCGTTATTGACGGGCTTTTTCGCATTTCAGGCGGATCAAAGATTTTCGGACAGCTGGTCCAGGATGGCCGGATTCTCCAGAGTGGATGTGTCCTGTGTGATTTTTTCGCCCTTGGCGATGCCGCGAAGCAGGCGACGCATGATCTTGCCGCTGCGGGTTTTCGGCAGGTTGTCGCCAAAGCGAATATCCTTCGGTTTGGCGATGGGACCGATCTGCTTACCGACCCAGTCGCGCAACTCTTTTGCAATGGCCTTCGCCTCATCGCCTGTGGGGCGTGAACGCTTGAGCACCACAAAAGCCACAATCGCCTCGCCCGTCAAATCATCGGGTCGCCCGACTACAGCAGCCTCTGCCACCAGCGTCGAATGCGCCACCAGCGCAGACTCAATCTCCATCGTGCCCATGCGATGGCCCGACACGTTAAGCACATCGTCAATGCGGCCCGTGATGCGGAAATAGCCGTTATCTACGTTGCGTACCGCGCCGTCGCCAGCGAGGTAAATCGTGCCGCCCATCTCTTCGGGGAAGTAGCTCTTTTTGAAGCGCTCCGGGTCATTCCAGATATTGCGAATCATGGATGGCCATGGGCGTGTCACCACCAGCAGCCCGCCTGAGCCATTGGGCAGCGGCTTACCTGTTTCGTCAACAATTTCGGCCATGATGCCGGGCAATGGCAATGTGCAACTGCCAGGCACCAACGGCGTCGCACCGGGCAGCGGCGTGATCATGTGGCCACCGGATTCGGTTTGCCAGAAGGTGTCTACCACCGGGCAACGCTCACCGCCCACATTTTTGTAGTACCACATCCACGCTTCTGGGTTGATGGGCTCGCCCACCGAACCGAGTATGCGCAGGCTGCTGAGATCGGACCGGTCGGGGTGCACTTTTTCATCGGCTTCGGCAGCCTTAATCAGCGAACGGATGGCAGTCGGTGCAGTGTAGAAAATCGAGACCTTGTGGCGCTCGATCAACTGCCAGAAGCGGCCAGCATTCTGGAAGGTCGGGATGCCCTCGAAAATCACCTGCGTTGCGCCCGCGGCCAGCGGACCATAAGCCACATAGGTGTGGCCGGTGATCCAGCCAATATCTGCCGTACACCAAAACACATCGGACGGCTGCAGGTCAAAGGTCCAGTCCATCGTGAGCTTGGCCCACAGCAGGTAGCCGCCCGTGCTGTGCTGTACGCCTTTTGGTTTGCCGGTGGAGCCGGAGGTATACAGAATGAACAGCGGATGCTCGGCACCGACAAATTCAGGCTCGCAGGCAGGTGCCGCCTTTGCCATGACTTCATGCATCAGGCTGTCGCGACCGGCGACCATGTTGCAGGCTGTGGGTGTACGCTGGTAGACGATGACGTTTTTGATGGACTCGCAGCCACCCATGTCGAGGCCTTCATCGACGATGGCCTTGAGTGGAAGCTCCTTGCCGCCGCGCAGCTGGAAGTTGGCGGTAATCACTGCAACCGCACCGGCATCCTGGATACGCTCCTGCAGGCTCTTTGCTGAGAAGCCGCCGAACACCACCGAATGCGTCGCACCTATGCGCGCACAGGCCTGCATGGCGATGACGCCCTCCACCGTCATCGGCATGTAGATGACGACGCGGTCACTCTTTTTGATGCCCATGGCCTTGAGCGCGCTGGCGAACTGG
>JANYFF010000610.1 GCA_025362825.1 Polaromonas sp.
GTTTGACGGCGACCAGGTAGGCAGCCGCAAGATTGCAGATCGTCAGGATGGCGGCGGGCACCAGCGCAGCCAGAATCAAGGCAGCAATGGATACCTTCCCGCCTGCAGCCAGCGAATAAATGATCAGGTTGTGGCTGGTGGGCATCAGGGCGCCAACCAGTGCAGCGTGTGTTGTCACGTTGACCGCGTAGTCGGCGTGATAACCCTCTTTTTTCATCATCGGGATCATCACCGCGCCCATGGCTGACACGTCAGCCACCGGGGAGCCGGACACGCCGCCAAACAGCGTGCAAGCAACCACGTTGGACATGCCCAAACCGCCGCGCACGTGCCCAACAAGATTGCGCGCCAGATTGACAATGCGGTCAGCTATACCGCCGTAAAGCATCAGCTCACCGGCAAAGATGAAAAACGGTATGGCCAGGAAGGAAAAGATTCCCATGCCCGATGTCATCTGCTGGAAACCGACGGCCAGTGGCAGGCCTTCGTAAGCCAGCGTGCACAAGGCAGACAGGCCGATCGAGAACGCCACAGGTACGCCGAGCAGCAGGAACAGCGTGAAGGAGATACAGAGGATCAGGAGTGGAATGGTCATGACGAAACTAGGAACAGCGATGGAATGCGCCCGAGTGCGCCGTGATCGGCGTGCTGGGCAAGGCGTGACAAGGCAGCGCACAGATGTGCGCAAGGAGGAGCAACGCAGTCCGGCGCGGCGAGCGCGGTGCAATCGGGTGCACAGCGCCTCCTGCAGAGGCAAGGTGTTGATCGAAGCAATACATGGTCAACATGGTGGGAACTGGTGAAGTTAACAAGCGATCTATCGCTGTTGCTAGGTTCTTAACCCCAGGCAGGTTCGACTTCGCGGCCTTGGGCAAGGGCGATGATGTGTTCAATGCAGAACATAACGATAAGCACACCTGCCACAGTGGCAGGCACGTATTTCCAGCCCTCTGAAATCCAGAGGGTTGGCAAGCGGTAGCTCCATACAGAGATGGCCAGATAGCAGCAGTTGTAGGCCATGGCCATGCCAAACAGCATGACCAGAAAGTGAATCAGATATTCCATCTTCAGGCGCAGCCAGTCAGGGGCCAGTACCAGCATGGATTCCAGCCCGATGTGACCGGCATCGCGAACGCCCACAGCCACGCCCAGCATGGTGACGTAAATCACAAGCAGCAGTGCCAGGCTTTCAGCCCAGGTCGGGGTGTTGTTGAGGACGTAGCGACCAAACACCTGCCAGCTCACTGCGCAGATCACCGCGACAAGCCCCGCAATGCCAAGCCCCATACAAGCACGGGCGAGTTGGCGGCAAATTTTTGTGTACATAAATTGGTCCAGGTGAGTTACCCGGCGTAACCGGCGTTGTAGAAAATGATGCTGCCGTTACGACAGCCGCTGGAACGGCCAGAAGGCTTTGATGAAAACCTGCAGCTTCACCGGCTTCAGGAAGCTGCAGGCTTTCGGACTGACATGCTTACTTGGTGTCCTGGATGCGCTTGACCAGCGATTTCAGCTTCGGGTCAACGATGAACTTGTCATAAACCGGCTTCATGGCGTTCTGAAACGAAGCCTTGTCAACTTCAATGAACTGCGCGCCGCCTGCCAAAGCAATTGCCTTGGATTTGGCCTCACGCTCGTCCCACAACTTGCGCATGTAAGGCACAGATTCCTTGGCGGCCTGACGAATAGCCTTTTGGTCCTCTGCATTCAGGGTGTCCCAGGTGCGTTTGGAGAACAGTAGCATCTCAGGCGCCAGCGAATGCTCGGTGACCGAGTAGTACTTCGCTACTTCGAAATGGCGCGAACTCTCATACGATGGGTAGTTGTTTTCAGCGCCATCAACCAGACCTGTTTTCAGGGCGGTGTAAACCTCGCCATAAGGCATTGGGGTCGCATTGGCGCCCATGGCTTCGAGCAGTGCAACCCACAGGTCAGACTGCTGGACACGGATTTTCATACCCTTGGCGTCAGCCAGCGTGCGGATCGGCTTTTTGGCGGTGTACAGCGAACGTGCGCCGCTGTCATAGTAGGCCAGACCGATGAAGCCTTGCGGTGCGCAGGAAGCCAGGATTTCTTCACCAATGGCACCATCCAGAACCGTACGCATGTGCGCGGTTGAACGGAACAGGAAAGGCATGGTCGGCACTTGCGTCTCAGCACAGATGTTGTTCATCGGCGCGATGTTCACGCGGGTCATGGCCAGTGCACCGATCTTGGTCTGCTCGATCGTGTCCTTCTCATTGCCCAGCGAGCTGTTGTTGAACACCTTGATGCTGTGACGACCATTGGTGAGAACCTTCAAGCGCTCGCTCATGAACTTGACCGCATCGACGGTTGGGTAGCCATCAGGATGGATATCCGATGAACGGAATTCGGTGGCCATGCTGACCATGGGCGTCATTGCCAGTACGGCACCGACGGCGAACAGTGTTTTTTTAATATTCATGTCTTCCTCTAGGGTTGGTGGTTGGAAACTTCTTGATGCAAACAGGCGGTGTCAACCAGACCGCGCACACCGGGGTGCAACGCGAACAGGCCGCCGGCCAGCGGCTGGTCAGATAAATCGGTGCCCCCCCCCGGGCGAATCGATGTCACGAACAGGGTGCCAAGCCCGGCGCCGCCGAAAGCGCACATGGCAGGTTTTTTGACCGGCACAGCCAGCGACCGGTCCAGCTTGCCTCGCGGCGTAAATCGGTGGATCAGCCCTGGCACAACAGTTGCAACGCGTTGGGCATCGGCTTTTTCACCCGCCTGGGGCTTGAGCACCAAGACGCCAGTCTCCATGCCGGTAATCCAGCCGCCGGCATCCTGGCCGGGTTCCATCCAGGCCAACATCTCTGGCGTGTCCCAGCTTTGTGCAGTAGCGGTCGCGACGGTCCAACGCCAGAGCTTGCGCGCCGGGATATCGGTCCAGTACAGCGCCTGTTCAACCACATGCCAGACGGGACTCTCACCCGCACCGTTGCGGGCGTCGATGATCAGTTCAGCTTGGGAAGACATCGCTGCGCCAGCTTCAAAGACCGAAGGGTCCAGCCTTGACAAAACCGCCACCCTGGTAAATCACGGCTGGGTCTGTCAGATCGGGGGCAGCGGTTTTGGCATACACCGCATCACGGAACACGTCAGAACTGTCTTGCGGCACGTAGCCGATATGGCGTGCGCGG
>JANYFF010000018.1 GCA_025362825.1 Polaromonas sp.
GATTTTAGGAGATTTTCCGTCCCATGGCAAATGCCGCGACAACATCTGCAACCCAGCCGAAGCCCGGAGACGGCTACGTGCAGTCATTTGCCCGCGGGCTGGAAGTTATCCGATCCTTCAGCGCCAGTACGTCGCAGCAAACCCTGACGGAGGTCGCCGCGCACAGCGGACTGAGCCGGGCCGGTGCGCGGCGCATCCTGCTGACGCTGCAGTCGCTGGGTTACGTGACGTCTGATGGAAGGCTGTTCAGCCTGAGCCCCCGCATCCTGGACCTTGGCTTTGCCTACCTGTCGTCGATGCCGATCTGGAATCTGGCCGAGCCTGCCATGGAAACACTGGTGTCGCAAGTCAAGGAGTCCTGCTCGGCTGCAGTGCTGGACGGCACCGACATCGTCTATGTGCTGCGCGTGCCAACCCACAAGATCATGAGCATCAGCCTGGGCGTGGGTTCGCGTCTGCCCGCCTATTGCACGTCGATGGGACGGGTATTGCTTGCCGCCCTGCCTGAGGCGCAATGCCTGGACATCCTGGAAAAATCAGCCCGGACCGCCCGCACAAAACACACGGTCACCGACATGTCCGAGTTGGCATCACGCATAGCGCTCGTGCGCCGCCAGGGCTGGTGCCTGGTCAACCAGGAGCTTGAGGAAGGTCTGGTGTCGATGGCGGCGCCTGTTACCAATCGGGCTGGCCAGACCGTGGCGGCGCTCAATATCAGCGGCCAGGCCAACCGCACCAGTGCCCGGGCGATGCATGATGGCATGCTGCCGGCGCTACTTGCTGCGGCGCAAGGCATTTCCCGCCTGCTGGCGGCTCAGCGCTCCTGAAAAGACGCAACGTCAGCCAGGGGTCTTCGCAAGCAGGGGCCGCGGGACTGGCTTCGACAGACCGCAGGCGCAGCGCGTCCTCGGGGGGAGAGAGTGACACGCAGTGTGCGAACGTGGGGGCTTATGACTTACGGAAACCTGCGACCAGCACAATGGCACCTATTGCGATTGCACCCAGGCTCAGCCACTGGGGAATATTGACGGATTCTTTTTCAGTGACAGTCAATTCCAGAGGCCCTAGCTTGGCAGCAGTCCGGTCTTTGGTGAAGCTGAAGCCGCCTGTAAAAAGGCCTGCAAGGCCTGAAAGCACCAACACAATTCCGGCAATTTTTGCGGCGTTCATGAGAGTCTCCTTATCCGGTTGATTTAGTTAGGGGACGTTTGAAGCGCACCGCCCTGGACAGAATTTAACCGGGCAGTACCCAGAAGTCTGTAGGACGCAGACGGTCTGCGCACGTATCAAGCAGCCATCAGACCACGCGCGCCATCGGGATACGCTGCGTGATACGCTTGGGCCATGTTTACGCCCTCGCAAGCCGACGTTCGCCGATTTTTCTGCTCTGTATATGCCAAGACCCAGGCAGGCCAGCCACTTGAAGCTATAGAAACCATAGCAAGCCAGTGGATTGCCGAGCATCCTGAGTACCATCCCGATTTTGCAGATGGAGTCGCCGCCCTCGGCAAAATGTATGACGTGGAAAACGGCAAGACCAACCCCTTCCTGCACCTGTCCATGCACCTGTCTATCAGCGAGCAGTGCTCCATAGACCAGCCACAGGGCATCCGTCAGGCGGTCGAGTTGCTGACGGCAAGACGAAACTCCCTGCACGACGCTCACCATGAAGCCATGGATTGCCTGGGGCAGATGGTGTGGGAAAGCCAGCGCGCGGGCAGGCCGCCCGATGGCGCCGCCTACATTGACTGCGTGCAGCGGCATGCGACCCGGGATTAGTAGCCCCCACGTTCGCTCACTACGTGTAGCTCTCTGCCCCCAAGGGGGCTAATTTTCCTTGGGGCGGCCCTGCGGAAATAATGGCCCCCACGTTCGCTCACTACGTGTAGCTCTCTGCCCCCCACGGGGGCTAATTTTCCTTGGGGTGGCCCTGCGGAAAATTGCCTTCATAACGGGTCATCACCATAAAAAAAGCCGCTCGATAGAGCGGCTTTTTTACAGCAGAAGTTTGTTTAGCGGAACCTTGACTGCGGAACAGTTTTAAGTTCGGTGTCCACTGACGAGATGTAGCCCGCCAGCAGCTTGAGTTCTGCGTTGGTGTACTGCTTGGCCATGCCGCCCATGATGGCGTTGCCGCGGCCGACTTTTGGGTTGTTTTCGGTCTTGTAAGCCTTGAGTGCCACAAACAAATAGTCTGCATGTTGGCCGGCAATCTTAGGGTAAGTTGGGTCGATAGGCATGCTGAAATTGGCGCCATGGCAAGACGCGCAATTGGCCTTGCCGAGCAGGGCCTGAACTTCGGCGCTTGGCTCTTTGGCTGGCTTGGCGGGCAAAGCTGTTGCGCCGCTTACGACGCCGCTGGCACTGTAGTAAGCCGCCAGGTCAGCGATGTCTTGATCGGACAGGGTCTCTGCAATCCCGCGCATGGTGGGGTGTTTGCGCTCGCCTTTTTTATAGGCATGCAGTGCCGACATGATGTATTTGGCGCCCTGGCCTGAAATCATTGGGACCTTGTACACCTCGGGGAAGGTGGCCTGGTAGCCCTTGATGCCGTGGCAGCCTATACACATGGCGTTTTTGGTTTCACCGGCCTTGGCGTCACCCTTGATGTCCTGGGCCTGGGCGGTAGCCGTCACCAGAGAGACAGTCAAGGCGAATATCGTGGCTGAAACCTTGAAAAATAGCTTGTTCATTTTGCGCGCACAATTAGATGAGAATTCAGGTGGGAACTTGTCTAGCAGTCAGCCCCAGATTATATCTGGGCCGGTGCTTTGAAGCCGCCGACCGCCTGCGAACACTGCCCATATCCTCCCAAAATCACCAAAACGCCTCAAGAACTGACTCCCGACATGAAATTTCAAGGCTCAAAAAACTACGTCGCCACCCAAGACCTGATGCTGGCCGTCAATGCAGCAGCCACGCTTAAAAAGCCGTTGCTGGTCAAGGGTGAACCGGGCACCGGCAAAACCATGCTGGCAGAAGAAGTTGCCGAGGCCCTGGGCTTGCCGCTGCTGCAATGGCACATCAAGTCCACTACCAAAGCGCAGCAAGGCCTGTATGAGTACGACGCCGTATCGCGCCTGCGCGACTCCCAGCTCGGCACGCTCGATGGCGGCGAAAAGTTCAAAGATATCCACAACTACATCGTCAAGGGCGTACTGTGGCAGGCGTTCACGTCAGAAACGCCGGTTGCCCTGCTGATTGACGAGATCGACAAGGCCGACATCGAGTTCCCGAACGACCTGCTGCGCGAAATCGACCGCATGGAGTTTTATGTGTACGAAACCCGCGAGCTAATCAGGGCAAAGCACCGGCCGCTGGTGTTCATCACCTCCAACAACGAGAAAGAACTGCCCGACGCATTTTTGCGACGCTGCTTTTTCCACTACATCAAGTTCCCCGATGCCGACACCATGCGGCAAATCGTTGATGTCCACTTCCCCGGCCTCAAAAAAGAGCTCCTTGCTGCCGCCATGAAAACTTTTTATGACGTGCGTAATTTGCCTGGCCTGAAAAAGAAACCCTCCACCAGTGAACTGCTGGACTGGCTGAAACTGCTGGTGGCTGAAGACATTCCGCTCGAAGCGCTGCAAAGCAAGGACGATAAGGTGACAGTGCCGCCGCTGGTCGGTGCATTGCTGAAAAACGAGCAGGACGTGACACTGTTTGAAAAGCTGGTGTTCATGCAGCGCAACAACCGCTGAGCCGGTCTACAGAATTGACCCCGATGAATCAAAAATCCATGCTGCTTGAAGGTCTGTCAGACGCCGTAGGCTTTGTCGGCGGTGCGCTTCTGGGCTTTGGTATTGGTTACCTGTTCGGCCTGAACATTTTCGATGCCGGCTACAGCAACAGCAGCATTGTTGGCATTGTGCTGGTGGGCCTGGGTGGCGGGCTCGGCCTGCAGGCAGCGCGCCGCTGGCGCAGCCGGCAGAAGCCATAGCCGGGCGATACGGAAAAATAGCCATGCACTTTATTGAACCCCTCACCCTCACAGGCCGCAACTGGGTGGTGCTTGAGCCTTTGCAGCTCGAACATACCGATGAGCTGCTCGCCGCAGCAAAGGATGGTGAGCTGTGGATGCTCTGGTACACCAGCGTCGGTGATCCGGATGCGGTGTTCAGCTACATCGATGCGGCGCTCAAAATGCGCGAAGAACTGGGTGCCATGCCTTTTGTGGTTCGCCGCAAGTCCGACGGAAAAGTCGTCGGGTCCACACGCTTTTTCAATGTTGATGCCAAAAATCGCCGCCTTGAAATTGGCCACACCTGGTACAGCCAAAGCGTCCAGCGCACTGGCATCAACACCGAAGCCAAACTTATTTTGCTCAGGCATGCGTTTGAAACCCTGAACTGCATCGCCGTTGAATTTCGCACCCACTGGTTCAACTTCGACAGCCGCGCCGCGATTGCGCGACTGGGCGCCAAGCAGGACGGCGTATTGCGCAACCACCAGCTGGCGCCGAACGGCACACTGCGCGACACCGTGGTCTTCAGCATCATTGCGAGCGAGTGGCCGACGGTGAAAGCGCATCTGAGGTTTCAACTCAACAAGCCAAGAAGCTGAGTACACCATGCTGATCGATTTTTTCTACACGCTGCGCTCCGCCAAACTGCCGGTTTCCGTCAAGGAATACCTGATGCTGCTCGAAGCACTGGAGGCCGGTGTGGTCGGCCCCAACAGTGGCAGGGATGAAGCCGATGGAACGCCAGGTGAAGGCGCCTGGAAGATCGACGACTTTTATTACCTGAGCCGCACCATCCTGGTAAAGGACGAAAAGCACTACGACAAGTTTGACCGCGCGTTTGCGGCCTACTTCAAGGGCGTGGAAATGCTTGCAGATTTCACCAAGGACATTCCCCTTGAATGGCTGCGCAAAAACCTCGAGCTTGAACTCAGCCCCGAGGACAAGGCGAAAATTGAAAAAATGGGCTGGGACGA
>JANYFF010000065.1 GCA_025362825.1 Polaromonas sp.
CGCCCATACCCAGGATCACCCAGATTCCACGAATAAACCCTGCTACCAGACGATGCTGCATCCAGCCTGCCGTGGCACAGCAAAAAGCCACCATGAAGCAAACCCAGCCACCTAAAGCCACGACATTTAATGGCCCCCAGATGAACCAGGGCAGCGGAGGTTGCTCAATCAAAACGGCGCCCACGCGCAGTGACCAGCAAAGTTCTGCCAGACCGGCAAAAAGATATAGATCGTCACGTGAGAGAAGCCGGGGTTGAGCCGGGTCGGTCTGGGTAAACCACAGCGCCAAGGCTACGGTGCCGACAAGCAGGCTCAGGATCATCACTACTTCAGAACCTGTGACGCGTGACCAATACTCGGACTTGTAAATGGCCTGAATTTCCCGATCAGGGCCGATCAAAAGGCTGGGAACGCCTGCGCGACGCCCAGCGTCGGCCCTGATCCTGATATGAAACTGGTTGTCTTTTTTCAAAAGTTTGAACGGCAAAGTCATGACGCGGGGAACCATCCCGAAGTCAGCACCATTGAAGACGTTCAGATCGCCGTTGCGTTCAAGCAAGTTCCCGTTCAAAAACACTTCGTACGCGGTACCCAAACGGCGAAAATAAACCGCGTAACGCTCCGCTGACCCATCAAAAGCCTGGTCTGCCTCAGCATTTGGCAGCGAAAAGAAAATGTCGAATGTGGCGGTGCCCGACTTTCCGCGGTGCACATGATCCCAGCTGTAGGGCAACGAGCTGGTGGTTTGGGTCACCACACCACTTACAAAAGTGGTGATATTGGCTTCCCGTAGTTCCATCGTCGCTGCACAGACGTTTGTGGCCCACCCCAAGCAGAGCAGTATCAATGCAACAAAACTACGGATCATCATGCACACAGCTGGTAGCGATGAGTCATTTACCCGAGCTTGTGCACACATCAGGATAAAAAACCGAGGCGCGTTGCTTCAAATACGGCTTCTGTTTTGGAATGCACCGCGAGCTTCGCGTAGAGATTCTTGATATGCGTCTGCACTGTGTGCACACTGATCGCCTGCAAGCGCGCGATCTCCGCATATGAAAATCCGCGTGCTATCAATTCGAGAACCGCCTGCTCACGTTTTGACAACAAGGACCGTTCAGCAGGGGATGGCGTCTCTTGTGCTACGTTATCAATAGCAAGCTGTTCAGCTTTTACGTAGGCTTCGGGCTTGTTTGACCTCAAACTAAGGTATTTTGACAATACCCGCCGCGCAATCATCGGAGAGATCGGAGAAGCGCCGGCCCGCATGTCAAGAATCGTCTGGGCAATATCGTGGGGCGTTGAATCCTTGTGGATGTAACCCAAGGCCCCGGCTTCAATGCTCGCAAGTACATTGTCCTCATCACCAAACATCGAGATTACCAGCGGCTCGCAATGGGGGTACAGCCCGACAGCGTGCCGAATCACATCCAGACCGCTGCCATCGGGCAAGCCAAGATCCGTCAGCAACACGTCAATGGCATGGGTCGGCTCATCAAGCCACGCCCGCGCATCGGCCAGCGTGCCCAAGCTGGCGACCAACATGAGCTGGTCGCAGCGCAGCACACTCCCCGCGAAAAAATCGCGCATCTGCGGGTCGTCTTCAACGATCAATACACGCCACACTACCAGCCAGCTCCATCACAGTAAGTTATTGCAGAGACGCAAGCGGTAAGCATAAGGCCACAGCGCAACCCGCACCAGAGCAGCCTCATCCCATGAGTATGGGAGCGGACTCAGCATTGATCACCTCGCCGATATGCCACCACATGAATCAGCAGCACCCTTGAGTTGTTATACATTGCATCCCCCTTTTGTGTGATGGCGCTACGCTCGGTTCAAACCTACATTCAAGCATCGTATCGATGTGCAATCCGGCGATCCATGCGAATGGACAAGCCCCAATCTTCCTTGGAGGAAATCATGAACAGAACACTCACGCTGGCGAGCCTTGCCTTGACAAGCGCAGCCCTTCTCGCCTTCGCAGGCTGCGGCGGTAACAGCGACAGCGCTCCAGTTGCGGCGGTGACGACAGGAGGAGCTAATACGCCTGCCATAGCCAATACGACACCCATAGCCATCACGGTCGTCGACGGCCCCATTCAAAACGCAACCGTCTGCCTCGACAAAAATCTTAATGGCGTTTGCGACATTGGCGAGCCAACAGGAAAAACAGATGCAAGTGGCAAGGTCACCCTTCAGGTAGATCCGGCAGATGCTGGCAAATACCCGGTCCTTGCCGTGGTGGGCACCGACGCGATTGACACCGACAGGCCCACCACGCCTATCACCGTGCCATTCACGCTTAAAACGGCGGCTGATAAACCCACCGTGATCAGCCCCCTAACGACGCTCGTGCAAAGTGTCATAGAAACCACCGGCCTAAGCAGCGCTGCGGCCGAAACCCAGGTTAGGGCGCAAACCGGCATCAATGTTTCGCTGTTTGAAGACTTCTCCAAGAGCAGCAGCACGGACAGCGCTACGGCAGGAACGATAGCGCGCATGTTGGTCGTCACTACCCAACAGCAGGCAGGCCTACTTGGCGGCACGGTTGGTGGCAATGCCCTCGACGGCGCAGTCATCAAGCAAGCCGATCTGAACAAAATCATTCTGAACAGGATGCTTGAAATTCTGCCAGCGCTGCTAACGGCTCTGTCCGACCCTAGCGTGCAGAATGCGACCGGCGCAGCGAAAGAAGCCGCCCTGTTGACCCAGGCCACGGCATTGATCACAAGCAGCGGTCTGACAACCGGTTCAGTCGCCACCTTGGTCGCCATCAATAACCAGACTTCTTCGTCAGCTCCCGTGGCGGCAGACACAGCCTCAGCAGGCGCAAGTCTAGCAAGCTTCACATTCACCAATGTGGCCAACTGGGTTTCGCGCGTGATGTCCAATTCCGTGGCGCAGGCCACGGCTGATGCAGCCGGCAATACCAAGTATGTGGAGCGTCGCCAAAGCAGCGCCTTATCCGCCATAGCCAGTTGGGGCTTTGGCGGTGGCACGCCGTCCCGCGGATCTGATCCGCATTGGAATGGTTCAACATGGGCTAACTGCGCCATCAATTTTGAAAATACGCAGAGCGTGCGCGACGCCAAGGGCAATTCCACTTACAACTATTGCGACGGCTACGAAGCCGGCAAAACTAATCGCGCATCCTTTGACGTGTCGGGTCGCAAGATGCTTGATGTGTACAACGAAATCATTGCGGCGGGTTATACCAACTTGAACATCAACTCAGCAAGCACCTTTCTGGGTACAAGTACCTTCCCGACCGGCTCCAAGCTGTTTTACCAAACTGTCACCCCTTTGACGACCGCCATTGGATACTATCCTGGCACCAGCAATTACGTCGGTTTGCAAGATGCAACGCTTGCAAGCGGAAATCAGACAGCCTGTAACGCAAAGCCGGCAGCCGCGCCGAGCCTAAGTGCGACGCTTGCTGACCTGGTGGCGGTCAACAAAGGAACGCCCTGCGTATTTGGGACGGCTACTGTAACGGGCAGCAGTGGCACAGTGACGAGCAGCGCGCGCAATGAAGCCTGGGGCCAAAGCACGCTGTCGCTCGGCACCCTCGGCACGGCCACAACCAGCATCTCGCCCGCCACCAGCTTCTACACGACCAACACCATGCTCACCGTAGGTTTTGGCACTGGCAATGTGGCTAACTACTACGCCTGCCAGCAACGCTACAACGGCTTTCCAGTCAACTGCAACCTGATCGGGTCAGGCACCTATGCCATCCAAACGCTGGGCGACGCCAAGACACTGAGCTTTGCTGGCCTCCCAGCCCAGACTTCAGCACTGACCTATAACCGCGTGTTTGTGGAGCGTGACGGCCATGTTTTTCTTGGTTACCAAAATAAACCTAACGTGAGCAACACTGCTCGACTCAACCTCACAGGTATCAATGCCCTGTTCACTCAACTTGGGGTGCCCACTGTTAACCCTGAAACGCCTCTGGTCTTGACACAAACTTCCTACGTCGGCGAATACCGCCTGGTACCGTCGGGCAATCCAGGTGCTTACGTGTCACTGTTTATCAATGCCAATGGAACCACCTCCTCGACGTATACCAATCCGTCAGGTGTGACTGGCCCGACCGAGGCTACTGCCGTAACCTTCACGAACCTGGCTACCGGGGCCTTCACCTCGCTCACCACCGGAAGCGGTGCTACCGGTGTCGGTACGGTGAACTTCCTGACCGGCGTGATCAATTTGAGCCTCAACGATCCTACTTCGACCCCACCTAACGTTACCTTGAGCGGCGCGCGACGTTAACCTGGCAGCTTTGCGAATCACCCTACAGCAAACCCTTCGAAAGCCCCGCCCCGGCGGGGCTTTTTTTCGGTCATATCTTTCTTATGATCAGGCATGTCCACCACCCACCTGCTCTACCTGCACGGTTTTCGATCTTCCCCCCTGTCGACCAAGGCCCGGAAAATGGCAGCTATTGTTCAGGATCGGTATCCGGACGTCGTGTGGTGGTGCCCACAATTGGCTGCATCGCCACGTCAGGCCATGGACGAGGTGTTCGCAAGCGTATCCAGGTGGCCTGGAGACAAGAACTTTCAGGCAATGGCGGTCATAGGCTCGTCGCTGGGAGGTTTTTATGCGACCTGGCTGGCCGAGCATATGTGCTGCAAGGCAGTTCTACTTAATCCTGCAGTTGACCCTGCCCGCGATCTAGCCCACTGCATTGGCGAACAAACTGCGTGGCACGATCGGACAGAAAAATTCTTCTTCAAAACGGAATTTGTGGATGAATTGCGGGCGCTGGAGACAGGCCCACTCAAGACTGCAGAAAACTACCTTGCCATCATCGCCAAGGGGGACGAGGTCCTTGACTGGCGTGAAATGAGCGCCCGGTACGCAAATACCCACGTAAATCTGATAGAAGGAAGCGACCACGCGCTGGGTGATTTTGACGACCATTTGCCTGCGATTCTTGATTTTCTGGATTTGGCATAACCGGGCGCCTGATTACACTGGGGTCCAGCCATCCAACCTGGAAACCGCAGTTGACCGCTTGTACACATCCCCAAGGCCCCATGGATATTGACTTTTTTGCCTTCGCTCGTCGTCGCCATTTGGTTGAAAACGCTATGCACCCGATTGCACCGCGCCCGACGCGCCTGGCCGCGTTGCTCCTCCTTGCGGGCTCTAGCCCGCTGCGTCGTCACGCCTTGCCAAACACGCCGCTCGCAGCGCCCTCGAGCGCATCCAACTGCGGTTTCCAGGTTTAAGGATCGCATTTTGTTTGTATTGTTTGAAGAAGCCGGCAAGCACCTGGCCGGCCGCATTTTGTCCGAAGCAGACAGCTCGCTGCAGGTAGAACTTGACTCGGGCAAGCGCATCAAGGTCAAGGCTGTGAATGCGCTTCTGAGGTTTGAAAAACCGTCACCTGCAGATTTTGTGACCGCCGCCCTGAAATTGAGCCAGGACATTGAGCTTGAACTGGCCTGGGAATTTGCCAGTGAAGAAGAGTTTGGCTTTGCGGATCTGGCGCGGGATTATTTCAGCGCCGACCCGTCGAAACCGGCTTCGCTTGAGCAGCAGGCCGCTGCGTTGTTCCGCCTGTTCGAGGCACCGCATTATTTCCGCCGCGCAGGCAAAGGTCGCTTTAAAAAGGCACCTGCCGATATCCTGCAACTCGCGCTTGCAGCCATTGAAAAGAAAAAACAAGTCGCGCTCCAGATCACGGCTTGGGCTGAAGCGCTGGCGCAGGGCGATTGCCCCGCGCCCATCCGCGAGCAGCTTTACAAAATCCTCTTCAAGCCAGACAAAAACAGCGCTGAATACAAGGCCGTTGTTGAGGCTGCGCGTGCCAGCCACACGGCACCTCTAGACCTGCTGCAGAAGTCCGGTGCCATTGCATCGGCTTACCAGTTTCACTACAAGCGTTTCCTGTTTGAGAACTTCCCCAAAGGCACAGGTTTCCCGACGTTGCAGGCACCCGCCCACAAGGAAGACTTGCCGCTGGCGGACGTCAGGGCGTTCTCGATTGATGATTCCAGCACCACTGAAATCGACGATGCC
Organism: Polaromonas sp.; assembly: GCA_025362825.1. Taxonomy (GTDB): domain Bacteria; phylum Pseudomonadota; class Gammaproteobacteria; order Burkholderiales; family Burkholderiaceae_C; genus Polaromonas. Next base: position 6,037 of record JANYFF010000065.1, read on the forward strand.
CTGTCAGTAAAAGGCTTGGGTACGGGAACCGTCACTGTCGGCGTTCACATTGCGGCACCAGGCCTCGCCGTGCTGCCTGGCAGCCCGATTGACTTGCTGGGCCGCACACGTCTTTCAACCGTTTACATGCCAGGCTACAAGCTGACCATGCTGCCTGATGAAGTGGTGCAGAACTACACCTTGCTGGAAGGGCGTAACTGCCCGGCCGTATCGCTCTACGTCACGTTTGACGAGTCGACGCTGGACATTCGCGAAACCGTGACCCGGATAGAGCAAGTCCCGATCGTCAGCAACCTCAGGCATGACGTGCTCGACAGCACGTTTACCGAAGCTTTTTTTGAGGCCGCCCAAACCACCCCGCCGCCCGCAGATATTGCCTGGTCAACCGAGCTGACGTTCCTGCACCGACTGGCGCGGCACCTGAAGGAACAGCGCGAAATCGCACGTGGCAAACCCGAAAACTTCAACCGACCAGACTACAACTTCAAGCTCGACAATCCAAGCGGGCAGGAGCCCACTGGTACAGAAAAGGTGAGCATCAGCATTCGCCAGCGTGGTGCGCCGCTGGACCTCATCGTGGCCGAGGCCATGATTTTGGCCAACAGCACCTGGGGTTTATGGCTCGCCGAGCACAGCGTACCGGGCATTTACCGCAGCCAGGCCAGCCTGGCACCCGGTGTGAAAGTACGTATGGGCACCAAGGCCCTGCCACACGCCGGTCTTGGCGTCAAAAGCTACGCTTGGAGCACCTCGCCGCTGCGCCGCTACACCGACCTGGTCAACCAGTGGCAAATCATTGCCTGTGCAAAACATGGCCGGACGGCCGCGCTGGCCGCGCCGTTCAAGCCCAAAGATACCGAACTGTTTTCGATCATTTCCGGCTTTGACGCTGCTTATGGCGCCTACAACGGTTTCCAGTCAGGCATCGAGCGCTACTGGACCCTCAAATACCTGCAGCAAAACGGTATCACTGAACTGACCGCAACAGCCTTCAAGGACAACCTGGTCCGCGCAGATGAGCTGCCGCTGGTATTGCCCGCAGCCGGGGCGCAAGGCCTCCCAAGGGGCGCCCGGGTACGCATACGGCTTGGCGAGATCGACGAGATCACGCTTGACATCAATGGCACCGTTATCGAACGCCTGGATGTGCTCGCAGATGCAGCAGGCCAGGACGCCGAAGCTGATGATGACGAAGATGCCGGCCTGAGCGCTGGCCCGATCTCGATTGCCGTCGATCTGGACGAGGCACCGGCAGACACCCAGGCGGCCGTTTCTGCACCCGCCTGAGCGTTGTTTGAGCCGATAATCGCCTCCAGTGAAATCATTCAGCACACTGCAAATTGCCCTGGGAGCGTCCGCTGCGCTTCACGTGGTGGTGCTGACGACGCGTTTTGTAGATCCGGAGCGTTTTAACCGGGTTTTCCAGGACACGCCGCTGGAAGTAATTTTGGTCAACGCCAAATCGAATGAGCGGCCCGACATTGCGAAGGCCATCGCACAGGCATCTCTGGCGGGTGGTGGCCAACTCGACAAAGGGCGAGCAACGTCACCCCTGCCGCCGTCGGCCTTCACGGATCTGGGCGATGCTGCGGAAGACGCGCAGCGCAAGGTGGAGGCGATGCAGGAGCAGCAGACTCAGTTGCTCGCGCAGATCAAAAAACAGCTGGCAACCCTGCCGTTACCCGACCCCAGCGTGCCTGCCAACGACCCCGTCCAAGCCGAGCGAGAAGAAAAGCGCAAACAGCTGATCAAAATCCTCGCGGAAATCGAAAAACGCATCAATGAGGAAAACGCCAGGCCCAAAAAACGCTATATCAGTCCGGCAACGCGCGAAGAGGTCTACGCGGTTTATTACGACAGTCTGCGCCGCAAGATCGAAGACAAGGGCACAACCAACTTTCCGGAGCAGGCAGGCAAAAAACTTTACGGGGAGCTCACCATGATTGTCACGGTGAATTTCGATGGCCGCATCCTGGCCACCGAGGTCGTAGAAACTTCCGGCAACCTGACGCTGGACCGGCGCGCACAAACCATCGTCAAGGGCACCGGCCCTTTTGAACGGTTTACCGACGCCATGCGCCGCAAGGCCGACCAGATCGTCGTGGTGTCACGCTTCAAGTTCACGCGTGATGAAACGCTTGAAACCAGGCTCACAAGCCGCTGATGCGCGATGGGTGCAACTTGAAAGCCTTCTTGCGCCTCATTGGTCTGGTAGTCATCGCCGGATTGGCACTACAGCTTTATTTTGTAGCGCGGATAGCGCTCATGACGGTCATCGACCCAGAATCAACCGCTTTTGAGCGCTCCGAAACCTACCGAGTTGCCAGTACCACCGGCAGTCTCAAATGGCGACAGCAGTGGGTGCCCTACAGCCAGATATCCGACCACCTGAAAAGCGCAGTCATCGCTTCGGAAGACGCCACATTTGTCGAGCATGACGGGGTAGATATCGAGGCACTGGAGAAAGCCTGGGACAAGAATGCGCGGGCCGAACAACGCACACAGCAAACGATCAGCAGGCTGTCCGTCGCAAAGCCCGCGGCCTCGGCCCAGAAAAAGCCAGCCAAGCCGCCGAAAATTGTGGGCGGCTCGACCATCACGCAGCAATTGGCAAAAAACCTGTTCCTGTCCGGCGAACGTACGTTGCTGCGCAAGGGTCAGGAACTGGTGCTGACGCTGACGCTGGAGGCCTTGCTCAGCAAGGAACGTATTCTGGAAATCTACCTCAACAGCGTGGAATGGGGCGAAGGCGTCTTTGGCGCCGAAGCAGCCGCCCAGCATTACTACCGCAAGCCAGCTTCAAAGCTGAGTGCTTACGAGGCGGCGCGCCTGGCGGTCATGCTGCCCCGGCCCAAGTATTTTGAAACCCGTCCCAATTCGGGCTATCTGTCCTCACGCGCCAGCACCATCGTGGCGCGCATGGGCGGGGTGGAGATTCCCTGATGGCGCACGCCAGCCCAAGGCCCTCAAATCAACCGCTGCGGATGGATTGACGATGCTGGCAAAACTCATGGGGCTGTTTTTGCTCGGACTGATCCGCCTGCTGACCGGCGCACAGGCGCGCTGGCAGGGTTGCCCGCCCAAGGCAGAGCAGCGCATCTACTTTGCCAACCACCAGAGCCATGCCGACCTGGTGCTGATGTGGGCCGCCCTGCCTGCGGAACTGCGCAGCATTACGCGGCCGATTGCCGCCAAAGACTACTGGACCAAAACACCTTTCAAGCAATGGATCACCACAGCCGTGTTCAACGCCATCTATGTGGACCGCGCCAAGGTCGGCGACCAAGACCCTCTGGAACCGCTGATTGATGCGCTGCAAAGCGGCGATTCGATCATCCTGTTTCCTGAAGGCACCCGCGGCAACCAGGATGACCCGCAAAACTTCAAGTCCGGGCTGTACAACCTGGCCCTCAAATTTCCCGACGTCGTGCTGGTGCCGGCCTGGATCAACAATGTGCAGCGCGTGATGCCAAAGGGCGAGGTCGTCCCCGTACCCATCTTGTGTTCCGTCACCTTTGGCGCACCTGTCGCGCTTGACGCGGGAGAAGACCGCGCCCACTTCCTGACCCGCGCACGCCGGGCCGTCATGGACCTGCGGGAGTCCTGATGAATGACTTTTTGCGCAACCTGAGTCCCTCCCACCAGGTCGGCCTGCTTTTTGTCTTTGTTTTTGGCTTGTTGACCGTGATCAGCGTGACCGCGTTTGTGATGTCGCTTAAAGACAGGCGCGAGGACGACCTGCATACCCAGCGGCTGCGCGAGTTCAACAGCCTGCTCAGCACATCGTGGGCAATGTCTGCAGTCTTCTGGATTGGCTGGGCGCTTGGCGAAACCGTGGCAACCGTGCTGTTCGGGCTGGTGGCGTTTTTTGCATTGCGCGAGTTCATCACCCTCTCACCCACCCGGCAGGGCGACCACCGCAGCCTGGTACTGGCTTTTTTTGTTGTGCTGCCGATGCAGTTTTCGCTGGTCATCACCCGGCACTTTGACCTGGTCACGGTATTCATCCCGGTCTATGTATTCCTCGCCATTCCCGTCGTCAGCGCGCTGGCCGACGACCCTTACCGATTTCTGGAACGCAACGCCAAACTGCAGTGGGGCATCATGGTCTGTGTCTATGGCATCAGCCACGTGCCGGCCTTGTTGCTGCTCAAGTTTCCGGACTACATCGGCAAAAATGCTTTCCTGGTTTTTTTCCTGGTGTTTGTGGTTCAAAGCTGCATGATCGTCCAGCACCTGGTGAACAAGCGATGGGCGCGAAAACCCAGCGCACCGCATGTCAGCCAAAGTTTTAACTGGGTCGGCTGGGCCATAGCCGTCGTTATTGCCAGCCTGGTGGGTGGCGTGATGGCCGGCCTGACGCCTTTCAAACCGGCGCAGGCCGTCGCCATGGCATTTATTGCCTGTGTGGCGGGCTCGCTCGGGCACCTGGTAATGAAGGCTCTCAAACGTGACCGCGGCATCACCAATTGGGGCTCTGAGGTCAGGTCGGTCACGGGTGCCACCGGGCTGCTGGACCGCGTCGATGCCCTGTGCTTTGCCGCGCCGGTGTTTTTTCACTCTGTCAGGTGGTATTTTGGCCTCTAGCCCTCGTATTTACTACGTTGCTTGCTACAAAATATATAGCATATGCGTATATTAGGCATTGACCCTGGCCTGCAGGTTGCCGGCTTCGGCGTGATCGACGTGGATGGTCAGCACCTGCGCTACGTCGCCAGCGGCACCATCAAGACCACGCACCTCGACACCAAAAACCTGCCGGCGCGGCTGAAGGTACTGTTTGACGGGGTGCGCGAGGTCGTTGAGCGTTACAAGCCTGACGACTCCTCGGTCGAGATTGTTTTTGTCAACGTCAATCCGCAGGCAACGCTGCTGCTCGGACAAGCTCGCGGCGCCTGTGTCACCGCGCTGGTGTCGTGCGACTTGCCGGTGGCCGAATACACGGCCCTGCAGCTTAAAAAAGCGGTTGCGGGTTACGGCAAGGCCGGCAAGGCCGAAGTGCAGCAGATGGTCATGCGCCTTCTCAAACTACCGGCGCTGCCGGGTAAGGATGCTGCCGATGCCTTGGGCCTGGCCATCACACACGCGCATGCCGGACATTCGCGCGCGCTGCTGGCAGCTGCCCTCAGGCAATACGCTCCAAAATGAGCACGGCGAAAAAACCCAGGCCTGCTATCAGCGTCCATTTCAGGATGATGAGGCCGTAACGCTTGAACTTGGGCTGGCCGGTGCCGGCGTAAAAGATGAAGGACACCACCGCCCCCAGCAGGAAAAGTAGGATGAGCCAGCGAAAAAGCAGCATGCGATCAGCGCTCCGGCCTACCAGGCACGCGCCAGCGTTGCGAAACCCCGAGGCGCGCGTTTTTCGTCTTCAAACGTGACAACTTCGTAGGCGTCCTTGTTTGCCAGCAGCTCGCGGAGCAACTTGTTGTTCATCGCATGCCCGGAGCGAAAAGCACTGTACGCAGCCAGCAAGGGTTTGCCCAGCAGGTAAAGGTCACCCATAGCGTCCAGTATCTTGTGCTTCACGAATTCGTCGTTGTAACGCAGGCCGTCGCTGTTCAGCACCTTGTAGTCATCCATCACGATGGCGTTGTCCAGACCGCCGCCCAGGGCCAGCCCGTTAGCGCGCATCATCTCG
>JANYFF010000010.1 GCA_025362825.1 Polaromonas sp.
CACCGGCTCCGTCGCTGGCAACTGCGCCGGGCGACGTGGAAAACGCCACCAGCGTGCCAGCTGGCGCATCCATCTGGGCCAGTCCGGCCTGGCCGGAGCGCGTGTTACGTGTGAACGGGTTGTTGCGGCAGGCATCCAGAATCATGATGTTGGCCGGGTTACCCGCGGCTTCCATTTTGTCGAGCACGACCTGTGCATCCACCGCGTTGTAGGCGACCTCGTCCTCGCGCTCTATGGCCGCGCCCACCGGGATGAGGTAGTTGCGACCTTTGATCTGCATACCGTGGCCGGCGTAATAAAACAGGCCGGTGCCGCCGGCGCGCAGACGGTCACCAAACTCGCGTAAGGCCTGCAGCAGCGCGCGCTGGTCGGTGTTCTCGCGCAGGATGACCGTAAAGCCCGATTCCTTCAGTGTCTGCGCAAACGCACGCGCGTCATTGACGGGGTTTGCCAGCGGGGCCTCGGTGTAGGCCGCATTGCCAATCACCAGCGCCAGGCGCTGGTTGCTGTTGGTGGCTGCCACTGGCGCCACGGCTTGTACCAGCAGGTTGCGGTCACCCCCTGGCAGCGACCGCACGGCGGCGTTTTGCTGCGCTTGGGCTGTTAGCATGTCAGCGCAAAAAAGCGCCAGCGCCAGCGCGGCAAAGCCACCGGTTTTCTGGGCGGTTAACAGGGTGGCTTTGGGCTTTTGTTTCATATTCACGTATCAGTGATTAGCTGGAAATCAGCCGCTGCTGCATTGTGGGGATATCCGCATGATAAATGCCTGGAGCGACCGGAAAAGCCTGCTCGCGTGGCTTGTCGCACACGCCTGCCGGCCATCAGCCGCGAGAGCTCAGGATTTCAGGGCATCAGGTCAAGGCGCGGTGCCGGCCGCACTGGCTGCGCCACGTCGCTGTGCAACACCCGTGAAGAAAACTGATAAGACGCCTCTACGTGCCAGATGGACGAGGCCAGCAGGTCTGCGGCGGTATCGGTAAACACTCGGCCCAGCAGTGGCAGGTCTTCAAGGCGGGCCGTCTGCAGTGCAAACACATGCTCCTGGCCAGCGGGGGCCGCGTCAACATTGGCCAGCGCCTGCGGGCCTGCGGCTTCGCCGGTACCTATGGTCACGCTGCTGGCGCAGGCTTTGGCACCTTGCTGCAGCAGGTGTGTGGCCAGGGTCTTGAGCTGTGCCGGCGTCGGTGCGCCAGGCGCAGTCGGGTTCCAGCGCGCGCGAACCAGCAACAGGCCGACACCGGCAACCGTACCGCAGCTGGCATCAACGGTGTAGGTCTGCCGCAGAAAGTTGCTGAACGAAGGGCGCATGGATGCGCTCCACGGGCTGGGGCTGTCGACCAGGTCTTTGTAGGCGGGGCTGGTCAGGCAGTCCAGGCGATCGAGTTCATACAGCGTGAAGTAGCGCGGCGTGGTGCCGGCCAGGGCGATGTAGCGCGAGGCCGCCAAAAAGCCGTCTACCCAGACGCGCTCGGGCACGTGCTCCAGTGCGTGCCAGCGGTCGTATTCGGCGGTGCGCGCGGTTTCGATGCCGTTCCAGATGCCGAGCAGGGCGCGCGGCGCGGAAGGTGTGAAGGTTGGCAATGGTGTAGGGGTTGAGGGCATGAGGTCAGCTAGATGTGTAGGAGTCAAAAATCACAAGCCGCCGGGTGCACGCTGCAGTGCCTGAGCGGTGTACAGCGCGTCTTCAGTGGCCGCACCGCTGGCCGTGTTGTCGAAGATGCACCAGGCTACAACCCCGGACGCCGCTGCAAGCTGCAGCCTTGCGACGAGTGCATCGAGCACGCAGCGCTCGTAGGCAGAGTAATACATTCGGGGCGAGCCGTGCAGGCGCACATACACCAGCGCCGGGTCGCCGCCCGGCCAGCGCCCGGCGTCAAACAACACCGGGTCTGCCAGCACGCGGCACACGCGGTACGACGCCAGCAGGGCATCAGCCGCTGGCGTGAACCAGCTGGCATGCCGTGCCTCCAGCGCCACCGGCCCTGGGTGGCGCTGGCGCAAGGCCGCTAAAAAGGCACTGGCTTGCGCAGCCTCCAGCCCGAGGCTGGGCGGCAACTGCACCAGCAGGCAGCCAAGTTGCGCACCCAAGCCTGTCACTTGCGACAGGAATCCATCCAGCAGGGCATCGGTATCTTTCAGGCGCTGCTGGTGGGTGATGGTTTTCGGTAACTTGACCGAAAACCTAAAGCCGACCGGCACGCTGGCGGCCCAGCGTGCATAGGTATCGCGTTGGTGCGGCCGGTAAAACGATGAGTTGATCTCTGCGACATTGAGCCGCGCGGCATAGCGCTCCAGGTGGCTGCCGCCTGCCGGGAAAGCCGGCCATACAGCGCGCGGCAGGCTCCAGCCGGCGCAGCCCGTGCGGATGGTGTGCGCAGCAGACGCAGGTTGCGGTGGCGTCAGGTGCATCGGTTTGCCGGACGGGATGCTATGCGTGCTAGCGCCCGGTGCGCGCAATGTAGCGCTTGCGCATGAACACCGTCAGCACCACGATGACCAGCAATACCATCAGGCTAAAAGTCCACCAGAAAGCTGCAACGGAATGGATGAGGGGCATGTGCTCGAAGTTCATGCCAAAAAAGCCGGTGATCAGGTTGAGTGGCAGAAAGATCGCCGTCACTGCCGTCAGGGTGCGCATGATGTCGTTGGTGCGGTGGCTCTGCGCGCTGAAGTGCATCTGCACGGCAGTTTCTGCCGCCTGCTCCATGCGGCGCACATGGTGCACCACCCGCTCAATGTGCTCCAGCACGTCGCGTGACCGCACCATCAGCAGATCGCGTTCGCGCTGGGCGCCCGGCGTCGTGCCTTCGGGCCAGGTTTCGACCGAGTCGATCCAGTCCTGAATGGCGGCACGCTGGTCTTCACAAATCTCATCGAGCTGGTGCAGGGCCAGACGCGCTTCAAGAATTGCGGCCCAGTTGTTGAAGCGTGTGCTCGGGTTGAGCAGCTCGGTCTGCCAATGGTCCAGCTGGCGCGTGAGTTCGCGCCGCAGTTCGAGGTAGCCGTCCACCATCTGGTTGACGATGCGCAGCATCAGGTCGGCCGGGCTGGCCGGCAGCTTGACACCGCTGGCGCGCGATTCGGCGGTGGTCGCGTTCAAAAGGCGCACGGCATAGGCGTCGCGCACCGAGCAATCAGTGGGGTGCACGGTCAGCAGCAGATGGTCGAATACCGCAAAGCCGACCGGGCTGGTGTCTATGCGCTTGAGGACGGGCGGGCCGCCGCGCTTGGGGCGTACATGTAGAGGCTCACCGGGCCGGTTGAGATCGCTTTCGGTCTGGCCAGCCGCAAGGCGGCGAAACACCAGGATGTCGTACTGGGAGGTGTAGTCGTAGTGCGATGGCAGCTGGTTGTTCAGCAGGTCGGCAATGTGCAGGTCCACCAGCTGTGTGCCGCAAAGGCTTTGCAGCGTGACCTGGATTTGCGCCTGGATCACCTCGAACTCGCGCCGCGCACAGGCGATCCAGACAAAGCCCTGCTGCGGCAGTTGGGTGGGCAGGGCGTCGGTCTCCGACACACCCGGGTTGCTGTTGCTGCCAATATTGAAAACGCGCATGAAAATCCTGTTTTGTATATCAAATCGGCCTATAGACCCGATAATTCGGGCGCTTGACGCTATTATTTCGATAGTAACTGCTGGAGCTTCGGCGTTCAGGCGGCCTGCAGCTTCCGGGCGGCTTCAATTGCAAAGTAAGTCAACACACCGTCGGCGCCGGCGCGCTTGAAGGCCAGCAGGCTCTCCATCATCACGGCGTCGTGGTCAAGCCAGCCGTTTTGCGCGGCAGCCTTCAGCATCGCGTACTCGCCGCTGACCTGGTAGGCAAAGGTCGGCACCTTGAACTCGTCCTTCACGCGGCGCACCACGTCCAGATAGGGCATGCCGGGCTTGACCATCACCATGTCGGCGCCTTCGGCAATGTCCATGGCGACTTCGCGCAGGGCTTCATCGGTATTGCCCGGGTCCATCTGGTAGACCTTCTTGTCGGCCTTGCCGAGGTTGCCGGCAGAGCCGACGGCGTCGCGGAAGGGCCCGTAAAACGCACTGGCGTACTTGGCGCTGTAAGCCATGATCCGGGTGTGGATAAGGTTTTTTGATTCAAGCGCAGCGCGGATGGCGGCTATGCGACCATCCATCATGTCGCTGGGCGCAACGATGTCGACGCCGGCTTCGGCCTGGCAAAGGGCCTGCTTGACCAGCATTTCCACTGTCTCTTCATTCATGATGTAGCCGCTGTCGTCCGGCAAGCCGTCCTGGCCATGTGTTGTAAATGGGTCAAGCGCGACGTCGGTCATGACCCCCAAATCTGGAAAACACTTTTTCAGTTCACGCACCCCGCGCGGCACCAGACCGTCGGGGTTCAGCGCTTCTTTGCCGTCCCAGGTTTTGAGCGAAGCGTCGATCACCGGGAACAGCGCCATTACCGGAATTCCGAGCTTTACACATTCCTCGGCCACTGTCAGCAACAGGTCCAGGCTGAGTCTTTCAACGCCTGGCATCGAGGCAATCGCCTCCCGCCGCTGCTTGCCGTCCAGCACAAAAACCGGGTAAATCAGGTCGTGCGCGGTAAGCGTGTTCTCGCGGACGAGGTTGCGCGTGAAGGCGTCACGGCGCAGGCGGCGTGGCCGGCCGGCGGGAAAAGCAGCAAAGTTTGAGGCGTGAAAAGTCATCGCCAAATTGTGCCAAAGCTTCAGAAAGCTCGTGGACATTAATTTGCGGGCAGCGAATGGCCCGTTTTTTGGTGCAAGTGCGATCTGAAAACCTGCAAAATGCACGGCGAGCCTAGGGAAAACCAGTGTCTGTTTTCAGGGAGTGCGAAAGTAAATCCCGGCGCGGGCTATTGCAAGTTGTCGCCGGCTTCGATTAATATTCATATGTGTAGTTACTTCTAGTAACTGCATCCCGCTTTACCTCCCTGAGCGGGGCCTTGACGTGTAACAGCTAAAGGCTTGCTGCCCGGAGACCTCGTGTCGCCGGGCTTTTTTTTGTCCGGCGCATCGGTAAATCCATTTGACGGGCGAATTGCAGCACTGAGCGTAGCGAACGCGTGGCATTCGGCGGTGCTCGGAATCCTCATGCATACAAGTGCATTCCGGTGTCCTGTGCTCCGTGCGCCTTGCACTTCATCCCGCCAAATGAATTTTCCGATGCACCGTTGCCCCCACACCGCGCAGAAGAGGTCCTAACCCAGCAGGGGCCGCGGAACCGGCTTCGCCGGGCCGCAGGCGCAGCGCCCCCTCGGGGGGCAGCGCATTACACGCAGTGAACAGCGTGGGGGCTACACTTATTCATGCTCTGGGTCAAATCGCTTCACATTGTTTTTGTTGCCAGCTGGTTCGCCGGCCTTTTTTACCTGCCGCGCATTTTTGTGAACTTGGCGATGGTGCCGCCTGAAAGCGTGGCCGAGCGTGCGCGGCTGCTGCTGATGGCGCGCAAGCTGATGCGGTTTACAACCATCCTCGCCGTGCCGGCGCTACTGTTCGGGCTCTGGCTGTTTCTGGGCTACGGCATTGGCAGGGGCGCTGGATGGATGCACGCCAAGCTGCTGGTGGTGCTGCTGGCTATCGGCTACCACCACGCCTGCTCGCGCCTGCTGGGCAAGTTCACCGACAACCGCAACACCCACAGCCATCGCTGGTACCGCTGGTTTAACGAAGTCCCGGTGCTGCTGCTACTGGTCGCTGTGGTCCTGGTAATCGTCAAGCCGTTTTAGCTGCGAAAGGGCAGTACAGCATGACGTCCCCGCCCCCACCAGCAGACGCGAGCGAACCGGCTATGCCGGGCGCAAAGCGTCGTCCCCTGCAAGGGGAGGCAGAACTACACGATGCAGAGCATCGTGAGGATGTTAGGGGTGCGCTAATTTTTCAAGGGGGAAAGGAATTACACGGAGCGAAGCGCAGTGAAGACGATGGGGGTGTTCCAAATTTACGTGTGCCAACAGCTGCCTGGCCCCTGGCTCTGGCCACCATCTGTCTGATTGTTTATGCCAGCCTGTATCCCTTTACGGAATGGCGCGATCAAGGCATTTCGCCCTTCCGTTACCTGACGGCTCCGCTGCCCAAATACTGGACCGGCTTTGACGTGGCGGCCAATCTGCTGGGCTACGCGCTGGTGGGTTTTTTGTTGGCCCTGTCGAGCCTGCGCACCGGACGCGTCAAATGGGCCGTCACGATGGCGGTGCTGGGCAGCGCGCTGCTGTCGCTGTGCATGGAAACCCTTCAAAGTTATTTGCCGTCCCGCGTCCCGTCCAATGTCGACCTGGTGCTCAACGTCGCTGGCGCCTGGGTCGGTGCCTGCTTTGCCTGGCTGCTGGAAAAAACCGGCGTAGTTGATCAATGGAGCCGTTTTCGCGCCCGCTGGATCACCCCTGATGCGCGCGGCGTGCTGGTCCTGCTGGTGCTGTGGCCGTTTGCGCTGATGTTTCCGGTGTCGATTCCCATGGGGCTGGGCCAGGTGTTCGAGCGGCTTGAAATGGCGCTCGCCCAGGTGCTGGCGGACACGCCTTTTCTGGACTGGCTGCCAGTGCGGGAAATCGAACTGCAACCGCTGGCCCCCGGTGCCGAACTGGTCTGCGTGGCGCTGGGTGCGCTGATTCCCTGTCTGTTGGGTTATTGCGTGGTTCGCAAGGCCTGGCAGCGTGCGGTTTTTTCGCTGGTGGTGCTGGCCACCGGCATTGCGGCATCGGCGCTGTCGGCAGCGCTCAGCTACGGTCCCGACCACGCCTGGGCCTGGCTTGACGTGCCGGTGCGCGCCGGCTTGACATTTGCCGCCGTGCTGGCCGCTGCCCTTTTGCCGGTGCGTCGCCGGGGGGCAGCGGCATTCACGCTGCTGGCCCTGGCGATTCACCTGTCGCTGCTGAACCAGGCCCCTGCCAGCGCCTATTTTTGGCAAACCCTGCAAACCTGGGAGCAGGGTCGCTTCATACGCTTTAACGGTGTGATTCAGTGGCTGGGCTGGCTCTGGCCCTATGCGACCCTGCTCTACGTCATGGCACGGCTTTCAGGACGAGAGCAGTTCGAGGCCCTGCAAACTAAACTCAGTCCATGACCGAACCTCAAGCTACCTGCCCTGCTGCTGCCGAAAACTACTACGAACGGCATATTTTTTTCTGCCTCAACCAGCGCAAGGGCGGTGAAGACTGCTGCGCCGACCACCGTGCCCAGGAAGGCTTTGACCGCTGCAAGTCGCAGGTCAAGGCCGCCGGGCTGTCGGGGCCCGGCAAGGTCAGGGTCAACAAAGCGGGTTGCCTGGACCGCTGCGCTGCCGGCCCGGTGGCGGTGGTCTACCCGGAGGCGGTTTGGTACACCTATGTCGATGCGAGCGACATCGACGAGATCGTCGAATCCCACCTCAAGAACGGCAAGGTCGTCCAGCGGCTGCTGACACCCGTCGGCGTCGGTCGCTAGACTCCTAAAATGCCTTTTGAGGTGCTGTTTTGGCCTCTGGCCCGCGTATTCCGGCCGTCCTTAGCTATTGTTTTAATAGCAAATCCCTTTTTTTGAAAGCCCGCAATGAATTCCCAGACTCAAAAATCGGTGGTGCAGGGTGCTGCAGGCGCGATCGAAGTCGCGCTGGACCGGCCCGCCGTTGACGGGGCGCCCAAGGGCGTGGCCGTGATCGCCCATCCGCATCCGCTGTTTGGCGGCACGATGGACAACAAGGTCGTGCAGACCATGGCCCGCGCCTTCATGCAGTGCGGCTGGACGGCGGTGCGCTTCAACTTTCGCGGCGTAGGTGGCACGGCCGGCGTACACGACGAAGGCCGCGGTGAGCTTGACGACATGCTGGCGGTGGTGGCCGCCATGGCGCCCGAAGGCCCGCTGTGCCTGGCCGGGTTTTCGTTTGGCGCCTTTGTCACCACTCACGCGCATGCCCGGTTACGGGACGCCCGCGGGATTGAAAAACTGGTGCTGGTTGGCACCAGCGTGAGCCGCAGTGCAGCCGCGCCGGTCGATGCGGCAGACCACCTCAAGACGCTGGTGTTGCATGGCGAGCTGGACGACACCGTCGAGCTGGCGGCCGTGCTCGACTGGGCTAGGCCGCAGGCACTTCCTGTTACGGTTGTCCCCGGTGGCGGGCATTTCTTTCATGGACAATTGCCTCTACTGAAAAGCCTTGTGGTGCGCCACCTGTCTTCCACGACGGCTTGACCAGGCCCAAACCCTTTCCGCCAACCGGATTTCTCATCCCATGTCCCTGATTAAAAAGGCCGCCGCCGGCGCGCTGCTTTCCGTTCTGTTTGTCGTTTGCCCACTGGCGCAGGCCCAGGCGCCGCAGGCCCCTGAAATTGCCGCCCGCTCCTATTTGCTAATGGACCTGACGGCCAACCAGATATTGGCCGCCAAGGACATCGACTCGCCCGTCGAGCCGGCATCGCTGACCAAGCTGATGAGCGAGTACCTGGTGTTTGACGCCCTGAAGGCGAAGAAGATAGACCTCAAGCAGACCTTCCCGGTGAGCGAAAAGGCCTGGAAGATGCCGGGCTCGCGGATGTTCATCGACCCGAAGATGCAGGTGCCGGTGGAAGACCTGATCAAGGGACTGATCGTGCAGTCGGGCAATGACGCGGCCATGGCGCTGGCCGAAGGCGTGGGCGGCACGTCCGAGCACTTTGTGCAGCTCATGAACGAGCAGGCCAAGGCCCTCGGCATGAAAAACACCACTTACAAGAACCCCGAAGGTCTGACCGAGGCCGGTCACACCACGACGGCGCGCGATCTGAGCATCCTGGCGACGCGGCTGATGCAGGACTTCCCGGATTACGTCAATTATTCAGCGCTCAAGAAATACCGTTACCCCGGCACCCCGGCCGCCAATGACACCAACCGCAACACCCTGCTGTTTCGCGACCCGACGGTTGACGGCCTGAAAACCGGCCATACCGAAGCCGCCGGCTATTGCATGATTGCCACCGCCAAACGCGATTTTCCGAACCTGGGCGCTGCCGGCGCACCGGGCGGCCGACGCCTGCTGGCGATTGTGCTGGGCACCGCCAGCGACAGCGCCCGGGCCACGGAATCGCAAAAACTGCTCAACTGGGGTTACACCGCCTTTGAGGCCGTCAAGCTGTTTGACGCCGGTCAGTCTGTTGTGACGCCTAACGTCTGGAAGGGCAAAAGCGCCACGGTCAAGCTGGGTCAGGTCCAGGCCATCGTGGTTGCCGTACCCACCGGCAGCGCCTCAAAACTCAAAACCCAGGTGGCCCGACCCGACCCGCTGGTTGCACCCATTGCCCGCGGACAGCGTGTCGGCAGCCTGAAGGTCATGTCCGGCGACAACCCCGTGCCGGTGGCTGAAGTGCCGCTGGCAGCGCTTGAGGCGGTCGAGGAAGCCGGCATTTTTGGCCGTGCCTGGGATGCCATTCGCCTCTGGATCAAATGAGGCGCCCCCGGGTAGCAGTGGGCCGGATTTGCAGTAACAGGCGCGAACTGCTACACTCGTAGGCTTTTCTGGAATTCCAGAGAGATTTCCGTTTTCACGTTTTCTTGTAAGTTATCAAACGTTTAGGGACGTTTTTAAATGCCAACCATCAATCAGCTAGTGCGTCAGGGCCGCGAGGTCGAGACCATCAAGTCGAAGAGTCCTGCCATGCAGAATTCTCCGCAGCGTCGCGGTGTGTGCACCCGTGTGTACACCACGACACCTAAAAAACCGAATTCTGCCCTGCGTAAAGTCGCCAAAGTGCGCCTGACCAACGGGTTTGAAATCATCTCCTACATCGGCGGCGAAGGCCACAACCTGCAGGAACACAGCGTGGTGCTGGTTCGTGGCGGTCGTGTCAAGGACTTGCCCGGTGTGCGTTACCACATCGTCCGTGGTTCGCTCGATTTGCAAGGCGTGAAAGACCGCAAGCAGTCGCGCTCCAAGTACGGTGCGAAGAAGCCAAAAGTCAAATAAGACTCCGGTCGTTAGTTAAACAAGGTGCTGTTTCCCGCGTGGCGCGGTGATGCAGCGAAGTGACCCGATTTTGGGTCGAGTAAGTGAGAGCCAAAATGGCTTTCGCGGCATCCGTAAAAAGGGTGTCAACTGAAGCAAAGAGGTGAAAAAATGCCACGTCGTCGCGAAGTCCCTAAACGTGAAATTCTTCCTGATCCTAAATTTGGTGATGTCGATCTCGCCAAATTCATGAACGTGATCATGCAAGGCGGCAAAAAGGCCGTCGCAGAGCGCATTATTTATGGCGCTCTGGAGCAAATCGAGAAAAAGAACCCTGGCAAAGACCCGCTTGAGGCTTTCCATATGGCCATCGGCAACATCAAGCCAATGGTCGAAGTGAAGTCTCGCCGTGTTGGTGGTGCAAACTACCAGGTGCCAGTTGAAGTCCGCCCTGTTCGCCGTATGGCTCTCGCCATGCGCTGGTTGAAAGAAGCCGCCAAAAAGCGCGGTGAAAAATCGATGTCCCTCCGTCTGGCCAATGAGCTGATGGAAGCCACCGAAGGCCGCGGCGGCGCCATGAAAAAGCGTGACGAAGTTCACCGCATGGCAGAAGCCAACAAGGCCTTCAGCCACTTCCGTTTCTGATCTTTGATGGCGGCTTTTTGCCGCCGATGTTTGCACCGGCTAGGGGTGGCCGGTCGGTATCAGGACCGCAATCGTCTTGATACCTGCTGGTGTAACCCCCAATTTCTGTTCGTCGGGCGCACAACGCCCGACAGACAGATGCGTAGAAAAACATGAGAGATGCCCCGACGGGCGGTTTTTCAACGAGTCTTTGTTCTCTTTGTTCGTCATCCCGAACTGAAAGTAATTTATGCCCCGCGCTACCCCCATTCAAAACTACCGCAATATTGGCATTTCCGCGCACATTGATGCCGGTAAAACGACCACCACCGAGCGGGTTCTTTTTTACACCGGCGTGAACCACAAGATTGGTGAAGTTCACGACGGCGCTGCCACCATGGACTGGATGGAGCAGGAGCAAGAGCGTGGCATCACGATCACCTCCGCTGCTACGACCTGTTTCTGGAAGGGGATGGACAAGTCCCTGCCAGAGCACCGCATCAACATCATTGACACCCCTGGCCACGTTGACTTCACGATTGAAGTTGAGCGTTCGATGCGTGTGCTGGACGGCGCCTGCATGGTGTACTGCGCTGTGGGTGGCGTGCAGCCCCAGTCCGAGACCGTCTGGCGTCAGGCCAACAAGTACAAAGTGCCGCGTCTGGCTTTTGTCAACAAGATGGATCGTACCGGTGCCAACTTCTTCAAAGTCGTTGAGCAAATGAAGCTGCGCCTGAAGGCCAGCCCTGTGCCCATGGTGATCCCTATCGGCGCTGAGGAAAACTTCACCGGCGTGGTCGATTTGATCAAGATGAAAGCCATCATCTGGGACGAGGCCTCACAAGGCAT
>JANYFF010000105.1 GCA_025362825.1 Polaromonas sp.
TCGCTGGTGCTGCCAATGGCTTGCACCAGCACGTTGCCCGCTGCCGTGATCGCGCCGCCAGCGGCCAGACTGCTCAGGCTGCCGGCTGCGGTGGTGATCACCAAATTGCCGGCGCTGCTGACGTTGCTTTGCGCTGTATCCGTCGTAGCGCTTAGCGTCACGCCGTCGCTACCCACCCGGCTCACCGTCAATGCCGCGGTCTGGCCTATGCTCAGCGCACTGGCCTCTTGCAGGTACAACCCGGCACTGCCGCTGCTGGCGCTTAAGATGACAACTTCCGTCTCTAGCGCATTGCTACCCTGGCCTATGCCACCCGTCGTGGGTTTTGCACTCAAGCGCAGCTCTTTGGCGTATACATCCACCGTGGTGTTGGCGTTATCCAATATGCTGCCGCCCGTGGACAGTATGCTCACGCTACCCCAGCTGGCCTGATTGCTGATAGCGGGCGTGTTCCGGTTGGCCGTATCCCGCGCATCTACCAGTCCCAGCGCGATGTCGCCGAAGGCCTTTAGCCTTATATTGCCACTGACCGTCTGCAGCACCGAGCCTGTGGCCATCAACAGGCTGCCGCCAGACTCGATATCCAGTGTTCCGGCCGTGGTACTGATGGCACCGGCCGCTGCCAAGCTCATCGCACCGCTGCTGATCACGCTGGCGTTACCACTGCCCGCATCAAGCGCTGCATTCAGATCCAGCGTGCCCACCACGTTGAGCAGCAGATGGCCGCTTCCGGCCGCCGTCGCCGTGTTACTAATCGTCGTGTTACCCCCCGACACCAGCACGATCGCGCCGTTACCAGCTACCGTCAGCCCGCTTAGCGTGACCGCGTCTTGCATGGTCGAGCCCGTCACCGTGCCGTCGCTCTTGACCCGGTTGACCTGCGCTGCTGTACTGGCAACGCTCGCCACCGTCAGCGCCAAAGCGCCCTGGCGCAAGAACGCTCCGCCGCTGCTCACGCTTACCGCCAGCGTGCTTACGACTGTGTCCAGCAAGTTGCTGCCCGTGCCTATGCCCGTGCCCGCGCTAAGCCGTAAACTGCTCGCCGTGACGTTGGCTATCGCTATCGTCTCATCAGACAGCTGCGCATCAACAATGCTGCCACTGGCCGTGATGCTCACATTACCCGCACCGGTCGAGATAATTCCGACCACCGTGTTGCCCGCGCTGCTAACCATGCGCACGTTACCGTCATTGGTCTGCAATTGCGCATCGGCCTCCATACGGATGGCACCGCCTGCCTGCACATCTATCGTCCTGCCGCTGCCGCTGGTCTGCACCTTGGGCAAATTGTTCGCCAAGTTGTCGCCCACCACAACGTCGCGACTCGCCAGCAATGTCAGATTGCCGTTGCTACTGGTGATATTGCCCGCCACCGTCAGGTCTACCGCCGGGCTCTGTGTCTGCAGCAACAAGTTGCCACTACTGCCTGTCAAGCTCGCCGGACCACTCAAAGTGATAGCCCCGCTGCTGCTCGTGACCACCATGTCGCCGCCCAAGCCGCCCAGACTGACTGCATTAATGATCAGATCTGTGGCCTCCACTAAGTACAGTCCACCACTCAGCGTATTACTGGCCGCTATCGACCTGACCCGCGTGTACAGCGGCGCGGCGCTGGCGCCTATACCGTTGGCCGCACTGAACGTCACATCTGCGGTGTCGCCGTCGATGTTGTTGCCGTTGCCTGTCAAGTTGTCGATGATCATGCCCGCCGTTGCGGTCAAACTCACCGTCGCGTCCGCCAAGATGACGCTCAGGCTGATGTTGCCGGTATCAGCCAGCATGCTGACTTGTCCGCTGTGACCCGCATTGAGAGTGCTCACCACTATGCCGTCCACCATGCTGATGAAGCTACTGGCATGTACGCTGACTGCGCCGCCGGCCGCCGTCAAATTGCCCGCTAGAACCACTTGCGCCGTAAGTGAGTTCACTGTGATGGCAGCTCCGTTGGTACTAATCACACCATTGTTCACCACGTCCGTCGTCACCGAGGCCCGACCTGACGCCTGCACCGTGACGCTGCCGGCATTGGTGGTAATGGCGTTGTTCACGTCTACCGTCGTGCCCGCACCCACTGCACTCAACAGCACCGCACTGGCGTTCAAATTCGTACCCGCGCTCGCTATCCCATTGCCGCTGGCAAGCAACACAAGGTTGCCAGCATCTGTCGTGATTTGTATCGAGGTGTCACTCGCGTTGGCCGTGCTCGTTTGACGCACACTCAGCACATCAAGACCACCGCCCAAAGCAACTTCGTTCACCAGTATCTTGCCATCGCCGCTGTTGCTCGCGCTCAGCTGCGCCAACTGCGTCCATGGCAAATTAATGCCCGTGACCGCCGTCACCACCAGGTTACGGCCTATCAACGACTCCTTGTCCACCCCATCGTATTCGTCCGCTTGGCCCAGCGCCGTCGAATTCTCCTGGCTCACATGCCCGCTCGCCGAGTACAGCGTAATGTCCTTGAAGTCGGTGGATACCGTGCCGCGCGCGCGCACTTCGTTGCGCACCGTGATGTTGCCCACCGCGTCCAACTTGAGGCCACCTTGCACATACAGTACATAGCTCGAGTTCTGCGAATCCGCCACTGTGATGGTCGAGCCGTAAACATTCAACCCCTGCCTGAACGTTGGCACGTTCAGCGATTGCTGCGCTCCCAGCGTCACCGTGCCGCT
>JANYFF010000116.1 GCA_025362825.1 Polaromonas sp.
CACCGACCTGCACCACGATGCGGCTGTCAGCCTCGACCGGGCTGGCCGAAGCGGCAGCCGCAGCAGGCGCTGCGGGTTGCCCATTGAGCAATGCCCTGGCCCGCGCGCCATCGTCAGCAGGCGCTGCTGGTTTTGCAGCAAGCTTCGGCTCTGGTTTCGGATCGGGTTTTGGTTCAACCTTCGTTTCAGGCTTTTGTACCGGCTTTGCTTCTGTTTTAGGAGCAGAAGGTGCAGGTAAAACGAGGGCTGCAGGCCTTTTATCTGTAATTATTTCTTCTTTGGAGCTCAGGCTTGAAGCCGCGGCCACCTTGTCGGGTGCAGGCGGCGTCGCCGGTACTGCAGCCACAACAGGCGCTACCGGTACGGTGGCTGCAGCCTTGTCCGGGATACCCAGCGGCTTGACGGTGTTTTTGCCGGGGATTTCAATCGGGATGTCGATGGCAATCGGCCGCGGCTGGGTGTCGAACAGCAGCGGAAACCCGACCACCCCCGCCAGTACCAACACGGCCGCGCCTATCAGGCGGTGTTTGGCGCGTTTGCGAACGACTTCCACGCTTTCATGCTGGGCAGCTGCTGCATTCGGGGCGGATGTTGAACCGCTCCGGCGGAAATTGAAAAACGGCATGGTGCTGACTTGGGTATCTTGAGAAGTGATCGGTCGGCTGGTCGTTGTCGGATGGCAGGCTTCAGCTCGCCAGGTGTTTTGCCTGAAGGCGCGGCAGTCCGCCCTTCAAAATGCCACCCACGGTGTAGAACGATCCGAACACCACAATTCTATCAGCGGGGTCTGCGGCCGCTATAGCCGCCAGCAGCGCCAGCCGGGGGTTTGTGTAAGCAGTTGCGGTGACGTCAGAGCGGCTTTCCCCAGCATGCCATTTGGCCTGCAGCGCCTCGCCGGTGGCCGCACGCGGAGTTGGCAAATCGGTGAAATACCACTTGTCGATCAGTGGCCCGACGCGCGCCAGCATGGGCGCCACGTCTTTGTCTGCCATGGCGCCAAAAACGGCGTGGGTGCACGGGTAAAAACCCATGGCGTCGAGGTTTTCTGCCAGCGCAGCGACTGAATGTGGGTTGTGTGCCACGTCCAGCACCATCGTAGGCTGGCCAGGAATGATCTGGAAGCGGCCCGGCAACTCCACCATTGACAGCCCGTTGCGCACCGACTGCGCCGTCACCGGTAGTACACCCCGCAACGCTGTCAATGCGGCCAGCACGCCCGAAGCATTGATCAGCTGATTAGCGCCGCGCAGCGCCGGGTAAGCCAGTCCAGCGTATCTACGGCCGCGGCCGGCCCAGCCCCACTGCTGCTTGTCCCCCGAAAAATTGAAATCCGTGCCAAAGCGCCAGAGATCTGCTCCCAGCGCTGCAGCGTGGTCAATGATGCTTTGCGGTGGCACCGGGTCACTCACGACCACCGGCTTGCCGGCGCGCATGATGCCGGCCTTCTCGAAACCAATGGCTTCGCGGGTGTTGCCCAGCAGTTCCATGTGGTCCAGGTCTATGCTGGTGATAACGGCGCAATCGGTGTCGATGATGTTCACCGCGTCGAGCCGGCCGCCCAGGCCCACTTCGAGTACCACCACGTCCAGATTGGCCTCCTTGAGCAAGTGCAGGATGGCCAGCGTCGTGAACTCAAAATAGGTCAGCGAGATTTCTTCGCCCGTCTTGCGCGCTTCTTCTACCTTTTCAAACGACGTGACCAGATGCGCCGCGCTGACGATGTCGCCGCGCACCCGGCAGCGCTCTTCAAAATCGACCAGGTGCGGCGAAGTAAAGACGCCGGTGCGGTAACCCGCCTCCAGCAATATGGCCTCCAGCATGGCGCAGGTCGAGCCCTTGCCGTTGGTGCCGGCCACCGTGATGACGGGGCAGTCAAACGCCAGGCTCATGCGCTGGGCGACGGCCCGGACGCGGTCCAGGCCCATGTCTATGCTTTTGGGATGCAGGCGCTCGCAGTACGCCAGCCAGTCGTCGAGGGTGTTGAGGGTTTGCATGCTGGCCTATTGTCGCCGGGCGGGCGTGCACTGCGCCCGGCGCGACACCGGGCGTTGAGCCAGTAAAGTGGCGTTTGCAACCGAAACGAAAGCGATCATATTTATCTCCAGTGTTTGCTATTACTAAAATAGCTAGAGATGCCCGTAATACCGGGGCTACAGCCACTTTTGATTTATTTTTTGCGGTTTTTAAGCTCTGGAAGGCGCTGTGTGCACCGGCCAAAACGCCGCCGGCCATCGTCGCCCGGCTGAGTGCCGACCTCGGCAAGATCATGCAAATGCCCGAAGTCGACAGCAAGCTGAAGGCGCTGGCGGTCAAGCCTTCTTATGGTTCTCCATAGCAGTTGGGCGCCATCACGCAGGCCGAGCTCGCCAAATACGGCAAGGTCATCAAGGCTTACTGCGTCTTGCGGCGCAGCATGGCGCTATGAACTTCATAGCTACGAACGACCGAAATGCAGGGGCTGCAGGGTCTTTTGGTGCCTTTTTACGCTTTTCCGTGCCAAAATAACGCAATGGTCACTCTTTATGGCATTCCGAATTGCGACACCGTCAAAAAGGCCAGGGCCTGGCTGACGGCGCGCGGTGTGATGCACACCTTTCACGACTTCAAAAAAGCCGGCGTGCCCGCCGATCGCCTGCCCGCCTGGATCAAAGCTACGGGGCTGGACAAGCTACTCAACCGGCAGGGTACCACCTGGCGCAAGCTGGAGCCCGCCACGCAGGCCGGCGCGGCATACGAAGCCGGCGCGCTCGCGTTGATGCTGGCCAACCCCAGCGTCATCAAACGGCCGGTGGTTGAATGGGGCGGGCCCGATGCACCCATCACCGTCGGGTTTGATGCAGCGTGCTGGGATGGTCTTGCAGCGACTGTGGCTTAGTCAGCTGATGGTCAGCTGATATTGCCCGGGGGCGCATGCGGACTTCGAAAAGCGTGCATCTACGTGACATTTTTGCGCCGAAAAACAAGCTTTACAGTGCTTTTACCGAACTAAAGGCACTCATTCTGAGTCCCAGTTATTAAACTGTAAGACATTGCTTGCGGTACGTTCCGGCAGCAAAGTTTCCAGTGATGGCCGAACCCCTACTTCCATGAGGTATGAACCATGAACAAAGTACTCGTTTTATCTGCCGCAGCAGCAGCCGGTTTGCTGTCGCTCAATGCCTCTGCCACCGACATCATGGCGCGCGTGATTTCAAGCACGCCTATCGTTCAGCAGGTGGCAGTTCCACGCCAGGTTTGCAACAACCAGCAAGTGGTGGTCGAGCAGCCCAAGTCAGGCGGCGGTGCGCTTTTGGGCGCGGTTGCAGGCGGTGCAGTGGGCAATGCCATCGGTAACGGCGGCGGCCGTGCACTGGCCACGATGATTGGTCTGGTCGGCGGCGCGATGGTTGGTGACCGGGTTGAAGGCGGCAACAGCCAGGTGCAAAACGTGCAGCAATGCGGCACCCAGACGTTTTATGAAAACCGCGCCAGCGGTTACAACGTGGTCTATGAATTCCAGGGCACGCAGTACAACACCCAGATGGCTACCGACCCTGGTCCGTATGTCCGCCTGCAGGTCAGCCCGGTCGGTGCGATAAACCAGCAGCCACAGGGCAGCCAGCCACAGACTTACTTTCAGCCTGCGCCGCAGCCGGGTTATGTCCAGCCTTCGACCACCTACGTGCAGCCCGCCTACGCCGCGCCCGTGGTGTACCAGACGGCGCCTGTGTATTACCCACAGCCTTACTATGCACGGCCTTACTATGCACGGCCTTATTACGCACCGTACTACGCGCCAGTCGGCGTGTCACTCAACTTCGGTTATAGCCGCGGTTACGGTGGCCACCACCATTGGCGTTAAGCCTGGCCAATTCGGCTGATTAAAAAAGGGTGCAGCGGCACCCTTTTTTGTTGGCTATTGAAACCGCGCTCAGAGCGCGGTCTCGATCAAAGCACCCTTGAAGAGCACCGGCCCGGCCGGCCCGCTGCCTGCAGGTACGCCACCCTTGGCTTCCAGACTGATGGCCAACACGGGCACTTGCCTCACGTCGTTACCGGTGGCCGGCAGCCGTATGACGGCATCACTGCCCAGCACGCCCAGTGACTTAGGTCCACCAGTTTGCGGAATGGCCCAGAGCTGCAGGGATTTGTCGGCTTCTTCACGAAAACCGCCTACACGCTTGAGCATCATCTTCTGGTTTTTCGGATCGAAGGTCACCAGCATCGAAGCGGCTGCCTTGTCGTCAGCCAGCACAGCGACGTATTGAATCTCGGGCGCAACAGCCAGCTTGGCTGACAAATCCTTCACCTGCGTGCCCAAGCTGGCTACCTGGCCGCCCAAACTGGCGTTGCTGCTGTTCAAGTTGACGCCGACCACCACAGCCAGCACCGCCGCCGCAGCGCCCGCAAAGCTCGCCCCGCGCCAGAGGTTGAGGCTGGCCCACCAGCCCGCAACCGGCGTGGCCGCCTGTGCACGTGCGGCTTGCATGGCTTTGGCTTCACGGTCAGCGTTGACCAGGTTTTCAATCCGCTTCCAGACGGCTGCACTGGGCGCCGCCTGCGGCTGCAACTCGGCCACCGATGCCAGACGTCCCTGCCAGATCAATGCAGACGCGCGGATGGGTGCGTGCGTTCTGGCCAGCGCTTCAAAGCGCCGACGCGCACCGCCACGCAACGTCCCGAGCGCATAGCTCGCTGCAAGCTGTTCGACCAGCGAGGAGTTTTGAGTCAAATTCATACGCTACCTTTTGTCTTTCTCATGCCAGCTTTGCCATGCAGCCACGCAGCTGTTCCAGCCCGCGACGTATCCAGGTCTTTACCGTGCCCAGCGGCAGCTTGAGCTGCTCGGCCAGCTCGCCGTGGCTCATATCACGCATATAGGCCAGGCTGACCACCTCACGCTGCTTGTTCTCAAGCTGGCTCAGGCATAAATGCAATGCCTTCGCCTGCTCGCTGGCTTGTGCCACGTCCATCGGGTTAGGCGAATCGCCCGCCACCGTGTCTGAAATCACATCGTCCAGCTCCTGCATGCGGTCTGCCCTTTCGGACGCCCGGCGCCGCAAGAAATCAAGCCCCCGGCTGCGCACCACCAGCCCCATCCACGCCATGGGCGGCGACAGCGAGGCCTTGTAATCACCGGCAATGCGCCAGATGTTGATGAAGGCTTCCTGCAACACGTCCTCGGCCCATTCACGGTTGGTGACGACCCGCACAGCAACCCCGTAAAGCTTGGACGAGGTCATCTCGTACAGCTCCCTCAGCGCCTTTTCATCGGCCAAAGCAACGCGGTCAAGCAGTGCAACCAATTGGGTATCCGGGCTTTCTGTTTTCATGAACACCATTGTCCAGCATTACAGATACGGCCATATGAGCCGAACGGATTCAGCCCCTCAGGATTAACCCCTCCCGGCCCGCTCGGCTTCCAGGCCTGCCGGGTACCCTAAAATCAAGGGTTACGGCCTCCTGCGCTGCGGCAGACCGCCTTCTTTTTGACCGCCCACCCTAACCACCATGACCACCGAAAAAATCGACAACATCAGCGTCGCGACCAAAGCCAGCGTCTACTTTGACGGCAAATGCGTCAGCCACGGCATTACCTTTGCCGACGGCACCAAAAAATCAGTCGGCGTGATCCTTCCCGCCACACTGACCTTCAACCCCGGCGTGCCTGAGATCATGGAATGCACAGGCGGCGCCTGCGAATACAAACTCGCCGGCAGCGACGCATGGGTCAAGTCATCAGCGGGCGAAAAATTCAGCGTGCCGGGCAATTCGAAGTTCGACATTCGCGTCGCCGACGGCCAGGACGCCTACCACTACATCTGCCACTTCGGTTGATTGAACAGGCCGCCATGTCCACCATCCTCCAAAACATCCCCGTCAACCAAAAGGTCGGCATCGCATTCTCCGGCGGCCTGGACACCAGTGCCGCGCTGCTGTGGATGAAGCAGAAGGGCGCCCTGCCCTACGCCTACACCGCCAACCTGGGCCAGCCCGACGAAGCGGACTACGACGAGATCCCGCGCAAGGCCATGGAATACGGCGCCATCAAGGCCCGCCTGGTCGACTGCCGCCCGCAACTGGCCGCCGAAGGCATTGCCGCATTGCAAAGCGGCGCTTTCCACATCACCACCGCCGGCGTCACCTACTTCAACACCACGC
>JANYFF010000143.1 GCA_025362825.1 Polaromonas sp.
CCGAACTCGTTCATGTGGGCCTGGCCGGCGCCGCCAAAGTAACGCAGGGCCAGCGGCAGCTCGATATCGACCAGCTCATTGGTGGCCTTGTCAAAAAGGTCGAAAGGACTGGGCCGGTCGCCGAACACTGCGCCCAGTGCACCCGGGCTCATGTGCTCAAAGCCCAGCGCGAGCACGCACTCGGCCGCGCCGCTGGCAACCGCCTGGCGCGCCAGAAACAGCGCGGTTGACCCCGTGGAGCAGTTGTTGTTGACGTTGATGACGGGGATGCCGGTCATGCCGACTTCATACAACGCACGCTGCCCCGCCGTGGAGTCGCCATACACATAACCAACGTAGGCCTGCTGCACCAGGTCGTAGCCAATGCCGGCATCCGCCAGCGCCTGCTGCGTGGCTTTGGCGGCCATCTGCGGATAGGGCTCATTGGCACCCGGTTTGGTAAAAGGGATCATGCCGACCCCGGCTACAAAGACATCATGACGCATGAAAAACTCCTTGCTGCTTGAAGGCAATACCAGCTGAAGGCAATGCCACTTGCCGCCCAACCGAATTCAATTCAAATTGCAGCACCTTAGCACGCAAATAGCGGCGACAAGGCCTTTCCGACCCAACACCTACTCAGCGCGTACGCAGCGCCTGACAACCACCTTGTTGACCTTTTTTGGCATGGCCCAATGCACCGCACCCTCAGTCCGCGACGATCTTGGCGGACTCGATAAGTTTTCCCCACTGTACGATTTCATTGCGGATGAGTGCGTCAAATTGCTCAGGCGAGCCGTTACCAGCTTCAGCGCCTATCGCCGCCAATTGAACGCGAAGCCCCGGTGATTCAAGAATTTTCGAAACATCTAGGTTGATCTTTCTGACGATTTCTTTCGATGTGCCACTGGGTGCCACGATGCCCCACCACTGCTGCACGTCATAACCCGACAGCCCGGATTCAGCGACAGTTGGTAACTCTGGCATCCCTGCGAAGCGCTTGGTTCCGGTCACTGCCAGTGCTTTTAGCTTGCCGTTTCGTATGTGCTGAAACACGCCTGGAAAAGGTAAAAATGTCACTTGTACCTGGCCCCCAATCAAGTCTGTTATCGCCGGTGCAGTTCCTTTGTACGGTACGTGCATCATGTCTACGCCGGCAAGACTCTTGAACAATTCTCCCGCCAGATGCGTTGAGCTACCCGTTCCTGCAGAGGCGTAACTAATTTTTTGCGGCTGCGCTTTGGCAAGTGCAATAAGCTCACGTACATTTTTTGCTGGCAATGCCGCATTAACCGTCAGCACCAGCGGTCCGGTGGCGACGATGGCTGCTCCGGCGAAATCCTTTTGGGTGTCGAATTTCAGGTTTTTATACAGCGATGGATTGATCGTGTGGCTGGGTGAGGCCATCAGTAACGTGTACCCATCGCTGGGTGCCTTGGCCACAAATTCCGTGCCAATCAGAGTATTGGCACCTGGCTTGTTGTCGATGATGACGGGCTGATGCCATACCTCCGACAGCTTTTGAGCGATCAGCCGACCCACGATATCGGTGCCCCCGCCAGGTGGAAAAGGTACGACCAGCTTGACCGGTTTGTTCGGATAGGTCTGCGCCATGACCGACCCAGCCGCGGCAAGCAGAAGAAGCGTAGCGAATGTGATTTTTTTAAGCAACCTTGACTCCGTTGAGATTAAGTAAGTTAAGCGGGCCAGCGACGTCAGTCGATCAATGCGTGGCTGACTTGTGGCCTAGGTGTTCATAAGACGGGCGAACTCCTGCATGTCGCTAGCAACAACGTCCCACTCACCTTCAGCCACCAGATCGGTGGTCTGTGCAGCACCGTACTCAACAGGGCGCGGAATAAAAGCTGTCTTCAAACCCAAGGCCTGGGCAGCGCGCAAGTCGTAGTTGTGCGCGGCGCACATCATCAATTCTTCGGGCTGAATATACAACTGACGGCAGACGCCAAGATAAGTGTCTGGATGCGGTTTGTAGTGCTGAAAATGTTCAGCCGAAAAGATCGAGTCCCACGGCAAGCCTGCGTGCTTGGCCATGTTCACAAGCAGCGCAACATTACCGTTCGACAGCGGGCCCAAAATATAGCGGGCTTTAAGCAGGGTCAGCCCTGCGACTGCATCAGGCCAAGCCTCCAGCCGGTGCCAGACACGGTTGATATGCCGACGTTGTTCTTCAGAAAGCTGCGAAAGTCCCAGCTCGGGCAACAACGCGCACAAGGCTTCGTAATGCAGATCGTCAATATTGGTCCACGGCAGCTCTCCCCTGCGAACCCGCTCTTTTTGCGGCTCGTATCGACTTCTCCAGAGGTCTGCCAATTGGGCCCAGTCGGCTGTGATGTGCTGCGTGTCGCCCCATTTGGACAAGTCGCGAATGATGCTGCCGCGCCAGTCCACCACGGTGCCGAAGGTATCAAAAACAATAGCCTTGACGGTATGCACTTTCGACTTCATGAGTGCTTTCGGTAGTTTACAAAACCGCTGCGGCGATGGCCACGCTGACCTCGGCGCTGGAAGCTGTGCCGGCAAGGTCACGGGTGCGAGGTCCGCTCTCGAGAACGCGGGCCGTCGCGGTGCGGATGGACGCAGCGGCGTTCAAGCAAGATGTGTCGCTATGGCGTTCACCGATCCAGTCCAGCATCATGGCGGCTGACAGGATGGTTGCCACCGGGTTGGCGATGCCTTTGCCGGCTATGTCTGGCGCCGTGCCGTGACACGGCTGGAACACCGCGTGCTCTTTGCTGACGTCTGCTGAAGGTGCCACGCCCAGTCCGCCAACAATGCCAGCGGCGATTTCTGAAACGATATCGCCAAAGACGTTTTCTGTGACGATGACATCGAAACGCGCGGGGTTCATCACCATCATCATCGAGCCTGCATCGATATAAATTCGATCCGCACCAATGTCCGGGTGACGCGCCGCCACCTCATCAAAAATTTTCCGCATGAAAGCATTGCTTCGCAAAACATTGGCTTTATCGAACAAGGTCACATGCCCTGGCGAGCCCTGACGACGACGCAATCTGGCCTGCGCGAAAGCCAGTTCAAAAAGTTTTTCACAGGTTTCCCGCGTGATGGTCATGCGGTCGCTGACGCTTGAGTCGCTGGGCTCAAGCCTGTCGTGGCGTCCCGCAAACAAGCCTTCTGTGGTTTCACGAATCACCAGCATGTCGACTGATTCGGTACGCAGGGGACCCGACACACCCTTGAACAATTTGGCTGGTCGAAGGCTGGCAAAAAGTTTGTAGTGCTCGCGAATATCGATCTGGGGCGCTATTTCTGTACCGTCAGGTTTGCGCACATTGGGCAAACCCATGGCGCCAAGCAAAACAGCATCGGCTTTGCCAATCGATTCCATCGACGCTGCGCTGATGGATTCCCCGGTGCGCTGGTAGTACTGAGCCCCAGCGTCGACATTTTGGTAATACAGATTAAAGCCGTGTACGCTGCCAGCGCGTTGCAACACTGTCATGGCGGCTTCGATCACTTCAGGGCCAATACCGTCCCCCTTCAACAGCGCGATTTGATAGTTGCTGGTACCCATCCCTGACTCCCCTTTTTGTTGCGTAGAAAAAAGGCGATGCTAACAGCACAAGTTAATGTATGCAAGCTGGCATTCATTTATTCGAAAGAAAACCTCGTTTGGTCGACAACGCTTCCAAAATCGGTAGCAATACATCCATTCCGCGCTGTCGATGCGCACGCATCCGTTCACCAGCCAAGTCCGGGTCTCCCGCTTTGATGGCTTGCACGATCGCTCGATGGTCGGCGTTTGATGCCCCTGGATGCGGCCTTAATTTCAATGTGAGAAGGCGCGCGCGCTGTGCTTGTTCCATGACAGACCGGGCCAGACGGGTGATATGCCGGTTGCCACTCAGGTCCACAAGCGATGCATGAAATCGATCGTCTGCGGCCGCCCAGGCTGGCAGGTCGCCGTTGCCCAGCGCAGCATCACCGTCGTCACAGGTTTTCTCAAGCGCGGACAGTGTTGGATCACTTTCGGGCGCCCCCCAAGAACTCAGCCGGCGCACGGCCGCCACCTCCAGTGCAAGTAGCGCCTCGTAAACGTCATGCATGTCAGGTGCTGAAATCGGCGCAATCATGACGCCACGGCGGGGCAGCAGCTCAATCCACCCCTCCTGCTGAAGCCGCACAATCGCTTGATGCACAGGCGTTCTGCTCATTGCCAGGCGACCGGCAATTTGTTGCTCCGAAGCGAGCAAGCTGGGCGGCAGGGATCCGTCCAATATGGCACTTTTGACCTTGCGATAAGCGATATCGGTCAGCGGTTCGCCAGTCTCCGCTTCGGTCAAGCCAGCGGGCGTGGGCGGCAAAGTGCGCGTTGGTCTGGACATAGGAGCACCACTCTCGGCGGCAGTATCAAGTTGGGAACAAAACAATTAAGGCAGTGTAGTGCTGCATTTTGTCCAGCACCTTTAAAGGCCCGACGCTGCGCCTGACGAGGTACCTGATGATTTTTATCGCGTGCGCGACCTCGCTGGCAGGCGCCAGGTTATTGCTCCGACATCAGAGGGCTGGCCAACCCGGGCATTTGCTTCATGTGAACACCGTTTCACCCCCAACAAGCAACAAAAAAGGACCAGAAGTTGTCGTCAACCCGCCTCAATTCGCTGTTCAGCGCGTCGCAAGCCGCTTGCCGGGCCAGACCTTCTTCACCAGCGTGACGGCCACCATGACCAGCGCGCCGGCGATGATGCCGACGACAGCATCCATCAAAACAGGCACCACCGAGGCCATAAAACCACCGGCCTTCGCTGCAAGCGCTTCAATCGCGTGGTGCAGCGGTGTGATGCCATGCGTCAGGATGCCGCCGCCGACAAGAAACATCGCAACCGTGCCCGCCACCGACAGCGTCTTCATCAGCCACGGTGCCAGCCATAAAATGCCGCGCCCCAGGCTGCGCTGCAAGCCGGCCCATGCGCCAGTGCCAGCGCACTGGCTTAAATAAAGTCCGCCATCGTCAAGTTTGACGATGGCCGCCACCAAGCCATATACGCCAACCGTCATCACGATGGCGATGGTGCTGAGCACCGTGAGCTGCGTGATGAAGGGGCTGGCTTGCACCGTCCCCAAAGTGATGGCGATGATTTCAGCCGACAAAATAAAGTCGGTGCGTATCGCGCCCTTGATCTTGCTTTTTTCGAGCTCTACCAGGTCAACCGCCGGGTCAGACAATGCGGTCACCAGCTTTTCATGCCGAGCTACCTCGCCAGTCGGACTATGCAGAAATTTGTGGGCGATTTTTTCGAAGCCCTCAAAACATAAAAATGCCCCGCCCACCATCAAGAGCGGCGTCACAGCCCAGGGCGCAAAGGCACTGATGACCAGCGCAGCGGGCACCAAAATGGCCTTGTTGATAAACGAACCTCTGGCCACCGCCCAAACAACTGGCAGCTCACGATCCACCCTGACGCCGGACACCTGCTGTGCGTTAAGCGCGAGGTCGTCGCCCAGAACGCCAGCGGTTTTTTTGGCGGCCACTTTGGATAGCACGGCAACATCGTCGAGGATGCTGGCGATGTCATCAATCAATGCGATAAGGCTGCTGGCCATAAGCGGGCTTTGGTTTTAGTACAAGAAAAGCAGGGAAATCCGCTGCCATATTGTGGCGTGCTTAAAAAAACCGCCCACGGGCGGTTTTCATGAAGGTAAGCCAAGTTAACGGGACGTGAGGCGACCAACGAGAAAGCCAACTGCCAACGCCGCGCCAACCGCTTCAAGCGGCTTGTCCTGTACCCATGATTTTGAGTACTTCACCGCACGGGCGGGTGCTTCGGTCAGGCGGCGCGTCTGATCAGAAAAGCGGTCAGCAGTGCTGGTTGCGGAGCTGGCCAACTTGTTCACAGTGCTGTGGGCCGCAGAAGACAGGTTGTCAACCGCGCCACGTGCAGGGTCAGCCACCTTATCGATGCCGCTGTGCAGCGCTGCACCAGCAGTTTCAACGCCGCGCGTCACCACGTTGTCGGCATGGGATGTGCCGTTGCCCGACATGCGGCCAGCGGCGCCGGAGGCATTGGAAGAGCCGGAGGTAGAGGGTGAGGAAATGTTTTCCATGATGAATCCTTCAAAAGTTCAAAGTCAAAATTCAATAAACGCCTGGATTAAAAGACCTCGGGGACATCCTGAAATCATCCGGCACGTGAACACACTTTATGAACAAGCACTGCACGGCCTTGTGCGATGCGGCATGGCTTACCTGTAGGACAAAAGAGGGTGTGGCTCTGCAACGCCTGTCGGCTGCCGCTTACAGCGGAACGGCCAGTTTCGGCCTGCTGGCAGCAGGCTTCGGCGACATGATGAAAGCCCTAACGACACATTGATCCCACTTAAACCGAAGGCCCGCCATGTCCAAAATACCCAAAACGCTGCCGGAAGACGACCCTGAAGACGAGTCTGGCCTTGATTTGCCGGTCAACCCGGACGACGGTGGCGGCCTGATTCCGGATGATGATGACCGGGTTGTGAACGTACCGTCCTGAGCCTCGCGCTGGACGGCCCTTAACACCCAGGGCGCAGCTTCAGTCAACCGTGCGCTTGAGGCGCATTTCTTCCAGCCGGGTCGCGCCAAAGGCGGTTGTCTTGAGCGATGGCATTTCGCGCTTGAAGCCCGCCGAATGCTCAAAAAAGCGCAGGGCGCGCTCGTTGTGCAGCAGCACCCAAAGCGTGACCTGCGTGCAACCTTCTTCTTTCAGGCCTTCGCGTGCGCCGTCCCATAGCGCCACACCGGCACCCTGACCCCAGTGGGCAGGCAAAACATACAACGCCCAGATTTCGCCAACGCTGGATTTGGTACCTGCATCACGCGAGCGGTCGAAACCGACAAAACCAACAACCTTGTCGTTGTCTGTGGCAACGAGCAGTTGCGGCTCGCTGTATTCAATCGCCTCACGCCAATAGGCCTGGCGCTTGTCGACGGTCATGGACTTGAGGTAGTCATCCGGCATCAGGTCTTTGTAGGTGGCCTGCCAGGTGGCAACATGGATCTCGGCAATGGCTTTGGCATCACGGGCCGATGCGGGACGAACTGCGTAGCTGGACATTAAAAATCGCTTCTGTTGAATCACCGCAATTGCAGTGAAGAATATTCAGGGGGACCAGAATTGTCGCGCAAAACCAGAAGTTCACACTCTGGCCTGACCGGCGGCGTCAAACCACAAGGGCATAGGGCCGGCGAATCAATGTTTTAATTCGCGCTGTCATGTCCACTACAACCGTTTACAAAGCCTGTATAGATCCCAATGGCGCATCGTTTGAAGCGCCGTCAGACCTGCCGCTGCTGCTAGCAGCCGAGCAGTCAGGCGTGCCAGGTTTGCAGTTCGCCAGCTCGTGCCGCAACGGCACCTGCCGCACCTGCATCTGCCGGCTGATCAGCGGCCAGGTAAGCTACCGCATCGAATGGCCCGGCCTGAGCTTTGACGAGAAAAAAGAGGGCTACATACTGCCTTGTGTGGCGTATCCAGCCTCGGATGTGGTGATTCAGTCGC
>JANYFF010000173.1 GCA_025362825.1 Polaromonas sp.
ATAACAAACAACAATGCTACTACAAGATGTCTTCGGGGTCAACAATTTCGACACCCACAGCGCATTTTTGCTGCCACGCGCGCTACCCTTGCGCCGGCTTGCACAGGCAGGCGATGCAAAACATGCTGGATAAAAAAGATGCTTGCCAGTTCGCGGAAGAGCGGTGGCAAAGACAGGCGTCAGGACTTGTCGAGCAGGGCGCAGATATCAGTCCGGGCGCTTTCGATGTCCGCGCGAACGGCCGCTGCCGCTGCGTCACCATCTCCAAGGCGCAGGGCTGCCAGCGCGGCAACATGGTGCTCATATCGCTTGAGTCCCGGGACGTAATCTGGGAGCGCCAGCGTCAGGGTCGGACTGCAGCGCAGCCAGGCGCTTTCAATGATTTCCTGAACAATCGGCATGTTGCAGATGGCATAAAGACCGAAATGAAAGCGGTAATGCGCCACCAGGTATTGCGCGTTGTGTTTGTCGCTGACCGAGCGTTTCATCTCAATCAGCGAAGCCTCTACGGCGTCCAGTTGCGCCACACTCGCATGCGCAGCCGCAACTGCGGTGGCCATCGGCTCAAGACTGATGCGAACCGCCATCAGCTGGCTAAACTGGTCTGCGCTCAGCAGTGGCACGGTGGCGCCCCCGCCATTGCCGACGCCGCCACGCTCCAGGATTTTTTCAGCTGTCAGGCGGTTAACGGCGTCGCGCACCGGTGTAAGGCTAATGCCCAGCTCATCGGCAACATCACGCAGGATGATGCGGTCACCCGGTGCATAGCGGCCCTCCAGCAGCGCGGATTTAAGCGCTGCATAGGCGCGGTCCCACAGGGTATCGCGGGCCAGGGTTTGAAGTCGCGGCAAGCTGGTCATGGTTGGTTCCGGCGCAGATGTCGCCTGGTAGGCCAATCGACGATGCCACCACTCCGACATCTGCTAACCGGATTATCGCTGCGGGCTTGACTGCCCACACCACGGGCAGAACTGCTCGCGTCCCTGATTTTTCCATATTTGCTATTAAAATAGTAGCATTAGGCGCCGGTTTGACGGCGGCTTCCGGCATTAATGACCCCTAAAATAGGTAGAAGTACCTTTTTATCGCCCCGTACAGGCGTCCTTCAGCGCTGCAGGGCGTCGGGCGGCATCACACCTCATCGGGCAGCGCGGCGTGGCGCCGCGGGTCATGCTTTTCCAGCACGGTAGCGACGGCGCGCTTGAGCTTGGCGACCGCACCATGAATTGCCTGGTGGGCATTGCCCGCACGGTCCTTGACGACCACTGGGTCCATGCCCGCCAGTCGCGCCTCCAGCGTGCACTGGATATCGTCAGGGCTCGCCTTGGCATGGCCATTTTCATCAGCAATATGGGCCTCTACCCGCGTGACATGCTCGCCGAACCGGCTCAGCGCGTCCTTGACTACAGTGCTCAGATACTCGCCCATTTGATGGCGGCCATCGGTGTGGGGATCAGCGTTCAGAAATACTTGCATTGAAGTCCTTTGTTTATTGGAAAACCTGCTTGATATTGCGCCGAATCTCGTGCCGCGGCAAGGAGCGGACAAGGCCACCACCTGTAGGAGTTTGCCTACGCCGCCATGCACGCGGGTGCCATGCTGCCCCTAGAATCAACCATGACCAAGCAGAGCCTGATCCCACGACGCGCCCGCAGGGGTAGCGGTGCAGTGACCTTGCACGATGTGGCGCGGCTGGCGGGCGTGGCGCCCATTTCAGCCTCGCGCGCCCTCAATACACCGGGTCAGGTATCGGAAGAATTGCTCAGAAAAGTGACCGAGGCAGTCGCCCACACCGGTTATGTGCCCAACCGCGTGGCCGGCGGCCTGGCCTCGGCACGCAGCCGTCTTGTCGCCGTGCTGGTGCCAACCATTTCGGGGCCGGTGTTCCTTGAAACCATCAACGCCCTGACCGAAGCACTGGCGGTGCACGGCTACCAGTTGATGCTCGGTCAGAGCGGTTATGCAGATTCACGCGAGGACGCCCTGCTGGACGCCATCATCGGCAGGCGGCCAGACGGCATCGTGCTGACCGGCATCATGCGCTCCCCTGAAGGGCGCCGGCGCCTGCTGGCGGCCGGCATACCGGTGGTGGAGACCTGGGACTTCACGCCAACGCCGCTGGACATGCTGGTGGGGTTTTCCCATGTGGACGTCGGACGCACCGTGCTTGCTTTTCTGCATGGCAAGGGCCGCCGGCGTTTTGCAATTGTGGCGGGTGATGACGAGCGATCGCAGCGGCGACATCAGGCATTCAAGGCCGCCGCCCAAGCCGCCGGCCTGGGCGATGTACCGGTGATCGTGGTGCCGGCGCCAACCACCCTCAAAAGCGGGCGCAAGGCGCTCGCAGCCCTGATGGTCAGCCATCCGAACATAGACGCGATTTTCTGCAGCTCTGACCTGCTGGCTCTGGGCGTCATGATTGAGGCGCAATCGCGCGGCATCAGCATCCCCGGGCAGCTCGCGGTGATGGGCTTTGGCGATCTTGAATTTGCTGCCGACCTGCATCCGGCGCTGACGACAGTCCGGGTGGACGGCCAGGCGATTGGCCGCCGTGCCGCACAGTTTATTGTTGACCGCGCTGAGGGCCGCGAGATTGCAACGCACGTCATTGACATCGGTTTTTCAATCATTGAACGCGACAGTGTCTGACGCCGGTCTCCGAAACAGGTGCACCTTGACTTTTGCATGGCCGGCGCTAACATCTGCGTCTTTTTGGTAGCGCTACCTTAACCTCCAAATTCAGCCTGGAAAAACCATACGCATGACTTCATCTACCCCACTGGTCACCGATTTACGCGTGATCCCCGTTGCCGGACGCGACAGCATGCTGCTCAACCTGAGCGGCGCGCATGGCCCTTATTTCACCCGCAACCTGCTGATCCTGACGGACAGCTCGGGCCGCACCGGCGTCGGCGAAGTCCCGGGAGGCGAGAAGATTCGCCAAACCCTGGAAGACGCCAGAGCCCTTGTGGTCGGCCAGTCTATTGGTAGCCATCTTGGCGTGCTGCAAAACATGCACAAACAGTTTGCCGACCGCGACACCGGCGGCCGCGGCCTGCAAACCTTTGACCTGCGCACCACCATTCATGCCGTCACGGCAGTCGAATCTGCCCTGCTAGACCTGATGGGCCAGTACCTGGGCGTGCCGGTGGCGGCCCTGCTCGGCGAAGGCCAGCAACGCGATGCGGTGGAAATGCTGGGTTACCTGTTTTATGTCGGTGACCGCACAAAAACTGGGCTCGACTACAACAGCGAGCCCGGCGCTGACAACGCCTGGTCACGGCTGCGCCACGAAACCGCACTGACGCCTGACGCCATCGTGCGCCAGGCCGAAGCCGCACGCGAGCGCTATGGCTTCAACGACTTCAAGCTCAAGGGCGGCGTGCTGCGCGGCGAAGAAGAAATCGAAGCCGTCACAGCCCTGCACGAGCGCTTTCCCTCTGCCCGCGTGACGCTTGACCCGAACGGCGGCTGGCTGCTGAAAGACGCCATCCGGCTGATGCGCGACATGAAAAACGTGGTGGCTTACGCTGAAGACCCGTGCGGCGCCGAAGAAGGCTTTTCAGGCCGCGAGGTGATGGCCGAGTTCCGCCGCGCCACCGGCCTGCCCACCGCCACCAACATGATCGCCACCGACTGGCGCCAGCTAAGCCATGCGCTGTCGCTGCAATCGGTCGACATCCCGCTGGCTGATCCGCACTTCTGGACCATGGCCGGCTCGGTGCGCGTGGCGCAAACCTGCCGCGACTGGGGCCTGACCTGGGGTTCGCATTCCAACAACCACTTCGACGTCTCGCTGGCGATGTTCACCCATGTCGGCGCGGCAGCACCCGGCAAGGTCACTGCCATAGACACCCACTGGATCTGGCAAGACGGTCAACGCCTGACCAAGGAACCCCTGCTCATCAAGGGCGGCCTGGTGGCCGTGCCGAAAAAGCCGGGCCTGGGCGTCGAGCTCGACATGGTTGAAGTCGAGAAGGCGCACCAGCTGTACAAGCAGCACGGCTTGGGCTCTCGCGACGACGCGGTGGCCATGCAAAGCGTGATTCCGGGCTGGAAGTTTGATCCGAAGCGTCCGGCATTTGACCGTTAACCGGCGATTGCTACAGAATTAGTAGCTATGCACGCCCGTTTTACAGGGGCTCGCCGCCTGAAAGACTCCTGAAAAACACTTTCAGGCCAGGTTTTTTGAGGTCAGGGGTGGGTACGCGCTCAAGAGCCCAGAAACTCGCTGACCGGCTTCAGATCTTCCACGCGATCGCACACCGCCTTGACAATCATCAGAATGGGAATGCCGAGCAGCAGGCCCCACACGCCCCAGAGCCAGCCCCAGGCCAGCAGGCCAACGAAGACGGCCACCGGGTTCATACGACTGGCGCGGCTGGTCAGCCACGGCGTCAGGAGGTTGCCGACGACGGTGTGTATCGCGAGCGATGTGCCGCCTACCGCCATGGCCATGTTGACGGAACCAAACTGCAGGAAACCGACCAGCGCCGACAGCACGGCCGTCAGCAACGATCCCACGTAGGGCACCAGGTTGAAAATGCCGGCGGCAACCCCCCACACCGCCGCGTTTTCAAGCTTCAATGCCCAGAGCGCAAGCCAGGTCAACACGCCCACCAGCGCGCTGGTTAGCAACTGAACCTGCAGGTAGCGCTGGATCTGTCCGGTAATTTCATCCAGCGCCTGCAGCGTGATCTTTTTACTGCTCAGATTGGGACCGGCCAGTTTGATCAGCTTGCGCCTGAACGTATCGCCGGACACCATCAAAAAGTAGGTCAGAAAAACCACCACGGTGACCTGGCCGACCAGCGCAGCCAACCCGAGGGTGCCGGTCCACAGATAGTTCGTGACGTTGAAACGAGCCGGCTCCACCACCACGCGCAGGGCACCGGACTTTGCCACGCTGGTGCTTTCCTGCGCGGCCTGCTCGATTTGCGTCGCCGCTTTCTGCACCGTCTCAAGGGTGCTGGTGGATTTGACACGGCGCGCCTGTATGGCCTGCCTGAACTTTTGTGCCGCAGTAGGGAGCGAATCCACCAACTTGACGGCTTGATCGCTCAATGAATACGCTGTTGTCCCTGCGGCCCCGAAAATCGCCAGCAGCAATATCGCCGCCCCCAACCAGCGCGGCACGCGGCGCGACTCCATGGCGTTGACCATGGGTGACAGGGCGTAGCTAAAAATCAGGCCCAACATAAAGGGGATGAAAACGGCCTGCGCCCAGCGCAGCACAAAAATGCTGGCAAACACAGCCAGCACCGCCAAAGACAGACTACGGATATCCACCGGCATGTGCAGCTGAATGGGCATGCGCGACCTAGGGGCTGCGGCAGGTCTGGCGGCGGCCTCGGTAGCGGCTTTTCCCTCTACTCCTGCGGAAACAGCAATGGCGACCTCGGCGATGTCCGTTGCGGCACCGGGAGCCGTCGGGGGCGTGGCGTGAGGTTGAAGCGTCATGCAGTTTTTCTTTATTTGTCTAGTTGCGTTGATAGGCGTTTCAGATTAAAAGCCAATGCACGCCACGTGTCTGTAGGCGAAAATCCATGTCTACTCACAGCCTGAGCCGCTTCCAGTCAAACCTCGCGCAATGGCATAAATCCGGTCCGCGAATCAGGATGAAATAGCTTCGCGCACCGCGCTCAACTGACGCCGCGAAACCGCCAGCAGCTCGTCCAGGCCGTTCAGGCGCACGGCCCAGCCTTCGCCCTCCTCCGGGTCGAAATGCTTTTCAAGCGCCCGTACCGCACGCCGGGCAATCAACGCGTTGCGGTGAATCCGCATGAACTGTGCGGCGTATTTTTCTTCCAGTTCGCTGAGTGATCCGTCGAGGATGTAGCTGCGGGTCGCCGTGCGAACAGTGATGTATTTCAGCTCGGCCTTCAGGTAGAGCACCTCTGCAACCGGCACCCTCTCGGTCCGGCCACGGTCCTGGATGATCAGGTTTTCCTCAGGCGAATCGGGCTGTAGCGGCCGTTTTGCCCGCACCAGTCGCTCTACTTTTTGTAGCGCCTGCTGGAGGCGTTCAAGCCGCACAGGCTTGGTCAGGTAGTCTGCGGCATTGACTTCGAACGCCTGCACCGCGTGCTCGGCATGGGCGGTGACAAACACCACCGCCGGCGGGTGGGGCAGCGTGGCAATGGCCTGCGCCAGGGTGACGCCGTCTGCGCCGGGCATGCGGATATCCAGCAGCACCAGGTCGAATGCATCACGCTGGAGGGTTGCCATGGCCTGCGCGGCGTTGGCGGCCTCCTGCAATACCTCGACCCCGGGCGCATGGCAGTCGCCCAGCAAGGTGCGCAGGCGTGAACGCGCCAGCGCTTCGTCGTCAACCACAAGTACCTTGAGTTTCATGCAGGTATCTCCAGTCGCACCTGAAAAACACCGTCCTTGAAAACGGTCTGAAAACGCGCCTGCACATCGTGCAGCAACAGCAGGCGTTCACGCACATTGGCCAGAGCTAAGCCGTTGCCGCGCTCTCCGGTACCGGCCGGCGTCGAATTGGTGACCTTGATGACCACCACGCTGCCGCGGCGCAGGGTCGATATTTTGACCTGCGCCCCGGTGGCACTGGGCTCGACCCCGTGCCTGATGGCATTTTCAACCAGCGGCTGGAGCAGCAGCGGCGGCAACTTGGCTTGGTCGGCATGCGGGTCAAGACTCCATTGCACCTGCAGGCGTTCGCCAAAACGGATTTCCTCAATCGCCAGGTAGCGCTGTGCCAGCGCAATCTCGTCCCCCAGCGTAACCGACTCGGCCGGATCAGCCAGCGCGCTGCGAAACAGCTCGCTCAGGTCTTCCAGCACGGCTTCAGCCTTCAGTGGCTCGGCGCGCACCAGCGCAATCGCGCTGTTCAGGGTGTTGAACAGAAAATGCGGGCGAATGCGGGACTGCAGCTCTGCCAGTCTGGCCGCGGTGGCTGCCGGTGTGCGCGCCCGGGCACGCCAAAAAAGACCGATAAGCAGCATGGCCGACATCAATGCGCCGGCAAAGGCGCTGGCCCACCACGGCGCCGGATGCAACAGTCCGATCAGCACCAGCAGGCCGCAGCCATAGGCGCCCGCGATAGCGCCCAGCGCAATGCCGGCCATCCATTGCAGGCGCGGCGGCAGGCGCAACAACCAGGTTTTAAGCCCGCAGCCCGCAATCAACCACGCCAGCGTGGCCGGCAACACGCCGCCGGTCAGCAGCGAAAAGCGCAGCAGCCAGTCCATAGGGTCCAGTGCGCCAAACATCGCGCCTACACCGGCCACCGACTCGACAAACAGCACCGCACGCAACACCACGCCGACATGGCAGGCGTCAAACATGCTCATACGTACCGCCGGGCGCGCACCATATTCCGCCTCTGGCAATGCGAGCCCACCCAACAGGGTGGACTCTGCAAAAGATGGGTTGTCAGAGGGCGGTAGCATGGGCTTTGAGTGGCTGTTGCGCTTTATTGCGTGCTGGTTTGCTTTTTTGCAGTTTTGACGGCTAAGACGGCAGTTTGGGATCAAACCGCACGCGCAGATAAAATCTTCAGCTTGAAGCAGCTTCAGTATTGCACCGCGTGCACCCTGCAGCTACCGGTCCAGACGCCATTAAAACCGCGACTGGCCCCTCTTGTCCAGATAGTGCGTACAACGCTGGTCGATTGGCCCGCCGGAAGCGGCGGCCGCGACCAACCGAAAGAAAGCCTGAAGTGAATCAATTCGACAAAAAGTCCCAAGCCTGGTCGGCGCTATTTTCCGAGCCCATGAGCGACCTGGTCAAGCGCTACACCGCCAGCGTGTTTTTCGACAAACGCCTGTGGCAGGCTGACATCACCGGTTCACTGGCGCATGCCGACATGCTGGCTGCGCAGGAAATTATTGGCGCCGAAGACCATGCCTCCATTAAACAGGGCATGGCGCAAATCACCAGCGAAATCGAGTCCGGCGCCTTTGAATGGAAGCTGGACCTGGAAGACGTGCACCTGAACATCGAGGCGCGGCTGACGCAACTGGTCGGTGACGCCGGCAAGCGGCTGCACACCGGCCGCTCCAGAAACGACCAGGTTGCCACCGACGTGCGGCTCTGGCTGCGCGGCGAAATCGACCTCATCGCCGGTTTGCTGATGGACCTGCAAAACGCACTGGTGGATATTGCAGAAAAAAATATCGAGGTCATCCTGCCTGGTTTTACCCACCTGCAGGTTGCGCAACCGGTCAGCTTCGGCCACCACATGCTGGCCTACGTTGAAATGTTTGCGCGTGATGCGGACCGCATGGCAGACGTTCGCAAGCGGCTGAACTTTTTGCCGCTAGGCGCGGCGGCGCTGGCCGGCACCAGCTACCCGCTGGACCGCGAACGCGTCGCAAAAACGCTGGGCATGGATGGCGTTTGCCAGAACTCGCTGGACGCCGTCAGCGACCGCGACTTTGCCATCG
This sequence comes from Polaromonas sp., assembly GCA_025362825.1. Lineage (GTDB taxonomy): Bacteria > Pseudomonadota > Gammaproteobacteria > Burkholderiales > Burkholderiaceae_C > Polaromonas. The sequence continues at coordinate 8,412 of JANYFF010000173.1, forward strand.
AGTTCACCGCTGCAGCCAGCCTGTGCATGGTGCATATCAGCCGCATGAGCGAGGAGCTGATTTTGTGGATGAGCCAGAACTTTGGCTTTATCCAGATTGCCGACCGCTTCACCACTGGCTCGTCCATCATGCCGCAGAAGAAAAACCCGGATGTGCCCGAGCTCGCACGCGGTAAAACCGGCCGGGTGGTCGGCCACCTGATGGGACTGATCACGCTA
>JANYFF010000216.1 GCA_025362825.1 Polaromonas sp.
GACCGAATCGTGTTCACGCAAAACAATCGCGAGCTCGGGGTCGTCAACGGAGCGGTGGCCGCATCCGCCGGATCGAAGAGTTCGGCTTCGAGCCGCGTCTGATCGTGGAGCTCGACGACCCCAACGAGCGCGACGAGACGCAGGTTGTGGTCCCCGCTGCCTTCGGGCGCTTCGACCTCGCGTATTGCCTGACTAACCACAAGGCCCAAGGCCGCACGTTCGACTCGGCGCATGTGCTGGCGAACCCCGCGATGTCAGACCGCGAGTGGACCTACGTGGCGGCGAGCCGCTCGCGCTTCGCGACGACGCTCTACGTCAACGCCGCCGCGTTGGGGTTGGCGAACCCTGAGCAGCACGGGCCAAGGGGGCCCCGGGCGAACCGTAGCCAGGCCATCGAGGCGCTCGCGAAGCGCATGAGCCGCAGCCGCGCCAAGGGCACAAGCCTCGACTACGAAAGGGCGCCCGCCGCTCCCAAGGGGGTGCCTGCGAGCGAGAGCCTGACGCGGGCGACCGTGGCCGCATTCATCGCGCGCGCCTTTGGGCGGCACCTAGCCAGGTGAACCAGGAGAGGACATGAACAAAAGCATGAACGCTTGGGATCGTGGTCAGGCAACGGTCAAGCTGGTGGGAAGGCGCAAGCAGCTTCTCGAGCAAGTCGCGCGAGCCCATGCTCCCGGCTCCTCGCCCGTCGCGGCGATCGACAGGGCGTTGGAGATGGCGACGCGGCCCGAGGACGAAGCGGACATGGCCAGCCGCATTTACGCCATCGAAGACCTGCTGGTGCTAGTCGACGCGGCGCGAAGCGCCGACACCGCGAAGCTCGAAGCGCAGCTCGCGAAGGTCGCCGCCAGCCTCGCTGGGTTGCACGCCTTGATCACGCAGCTCGCTGGCGAGTAAGGGTAACGGTCGCGCCGAGAAGTCGCCAGTGGCGGGCACGGATAATTCCGCGCATGGCCAAACCTCACATGACGCCGTTTCAACACGCGGCTTTCTTTCCCTTCGAAATTGTTTTCCTGCACGAGGCAGTCGATCATGGGCACGGGGCGGTGGCCTGCTTCGCAATCGTCTTGGCGGGCCTCGTCTACGCCCGCTATGTCGGCGGAATCTTCGCCGAGTGCTACGACAGGCTGCCCGTAGAGAGCCGGACTGCGCGCTGGCGCGTGCCGCTCGTGACGGCTCTAGTCGTCCTTCCGCTTGCGGCCAATCAGCTTGGCAAGATGCTTATAGGCTTGGGCCTTGCCGCGTATCAAGCGATCTTCGGCTAGATCGAAAGCGTCATCCAGCCGACTACGCCCCATGGGTGCGCCGTCGGGATGTTTGAGCGTTTGCGCCAAGATGTAGATCAGGGCGCAGACTGCGGCAGCCGCCCAGCCGAGGTCTGTCGCATCCATGTTTCTCTCCGAAAGGGATCGACTTCTTCTCGCGCGGCGGGTCGCTCAAGTCAACCTCTCGCCGGTCCTGAGCTCCTCGGCTGGGTGGGCATTCCGAGCCCCCCGAGTCTTTTCGGGGTTCTCCGGACCACCTGGGGCCAGAACCCCAGAGGACCACCGCCAGGTGCGTCGGGTGTATGTATGTCACTTATCTCCGAGCTCCTTGAACAACTTGGCAAACATCTGATCGGCACCCCACGCTTGGGCCGCCGTGAAGGCGATCTCGCGCGTCTGGCCATCGGTCAGAGGCGTCGCCGGTTTGTATGCCAAATCGTGCTCGGCTTCGCCCCAAGCGTGCTGAAACAGTGTCTTGATTTGGAGCTCAAAGAAATCTGGGACGTCCGGATGCTCCTCGTCCACGAAAAGCTCTTCGGGGATGGCGAGGATGAGGTGCCGCCCTTCGTAGCCGAACTTCTTTGGCTCCTCGGCGATCGTGGTCTCCTCGATGCGGTTGAAGTATTTCTTGATCGTTGACTCGACGGCCTCAACGTCGGAAAGATAGAAAACTGTGACGCGGGCGGCCACCTGATCCTGGATTTGGCTGAAAGGGTCGCCGTATTTGCGTTTGCCGTCCGCCTCCTTGGTCGCCTTGGCTAGAAACCTCTGTGGATCCTTAGCGCGGGCGCTCACACGGTCGATCCGCATGACGCCCACCAGGCGGTCGATCAAGTGGAGCGCCAGGCCCTGTGCCAAAGGCTTCAAAGCGGTTTCGTGGCGCCGCGAGTATTCCGCGAGCAGCTCCGCGTCGGTCACCGGTTAGACCTCAGCTTTTCATCCACGATCCTGCCTCGCGTAGCGAAAGCGTGCTCCTCGCCAACCTTCCGGTGCTGCAGAACCTCGTCGAACGTGTCGGTCGGTGCAGTAAGCGTCACGTCGTTGTCCAGCTCGATCTGCCTGTAGGGGGCGTGCTTGTGAAATTCGTCGGCGTCAAAGCGGAACGACTCGGCAATTAGGCGGGCTGGCTTGACCGCGGCCTTCACTGCCTCCTTGGCCGCAGGAGACATGGCGAACTGGTCGCAGAACTGTTCGATGGTCATCGCCCGCGGCGGCAAATTCGGCGCGAGCTTCGCGGCGGCGACGATCTCGCCCCGGACCTGTCGGTCGACAGAGCCGCGGCTCGCATTCTTCATGGCCATGGCAAGTCGGCGCGTTCCCTCCGCGGCCGTCGTCGTCAAGTCCGAGCGCAGGAAGTCCACGATCCAGTAGTCCGCGATCGCTTTCGCACCATGATTGAGTTGGCGGTCGGTCGCTACGCCCTTCCATGCGTCGGCCTTGCCGGCCTCGTGCCGGTAGCTTGCGGCCTTGTAGGTGTGAGCGTTCTTCAAGAACACCTGTTCGACGAACTCAACGCTCAGCGCCCCACCCTTCTTGCTGGCCACAACCGCCTCCTCAGCGGCGAAGCGCGAGAGAACGACGCGCGCGCCGGCCTTTCCTTCGTCGGAGCCCAAACAAACGAAAAAGAGACCCATGCCTGCGGTGCCGGGAGTTGCGTCTTGCAAAGCGCGCGCGAGTCGGCGCGCCGTGGAAATTTTTGGGGCGTCGAAGAAGGCCAAGAGCTGCTCGCGAGTCTCGTTGACCTGGTTCGCCGCGTCGAACGTCACCGGGACGTCCCGCTTCGACTTCGCGCTATCGAACACCTCGGCAAGCATCTTGGAAAGCTTGCCTCCGTCAGGCTTGATGTGGATGCCTTCGATTTTCTCTTCGGCCTTGTCGTGATTCTTCGGATAAGTGAGAAAACTGAAAATGCTCTCGATCGGCATGCGGCGCTCCTCCAATTCACGGGATCGGCGCGCCGGGAGCGTTCGACTCCGTCTACTTTCTTATTCCCCAAATGTAACAGCGAATCCCTAAATCCCTTCTGCTTCGCGACGATTGCTCGGAGCGCGCTCCGCTGCTCGCGACTCGGCGAATAACACGGGTCCTAGGCGCTGCCGCTGCGCCGCGCAAGGACCACTCCCGCAGGAGGTGGGTCAGGTGGCCAAATTTTCGATTAACGCCATGGACAATGGAGCGAAAAGGAGATGAGCCATGTTGAATGTGTTTGCCAACCGGAAGCAGCGCAGCGACTTCGTCATCGCGGAGCTGCAGCGGCGTGGGGTCAAAGATTGCGACCTGTTCATCGCCGTTGCGTTCTTCACGGAAGCCGAGGTCGTCAAGACCCTATTGGAAAAGGGCTGCAAGATTCGCATGGTCGTGCGTCTTGGGTTTCCCACCAACCCCGCGGCGCTAGAAGCGATCCGGCGCCATGAAAACATCAGCCTGCGCTTTTACAGCTCCATGAGCTTCCATCCAAAGCTCTACATCTTCGGCGACGACGTGGCGCTCGTGGGGTCAGCGAACCTAACCCACAGCGCCCTCACGTCGAATCAGGAGGTGGTGGTCGGCATTGCGGGCGACGACGAACGTTTCGCAGAGCTCGCCGCGATCTTCCAAAACTATTGGGACGACGCAGAGGTCCTCACCGACGAGAAGTTGGCCACGTATGCCCAGGCCTACAAGAAGTTCGCGGTCCACGACAACGCCGCCGACAAGCTTGCCCGGGAGCTGGCGGACACGCTGGGCAACACGGCTCCGGCGAACATCGAGCGCGGCGAGAAGAAGCGCAGCAAGCAATCGCTTTTCCTGTCGAACTACCGCAAGACCTATCAGGAGGCCGTCGCCGCATTCAACACCGCGCGGCGCGCCTACGAGGCGACCGGCTACCGGAAGGCAAGCGAGCAAGACATTCCGCTTCGGCTCGAGATTGACTCCCTCATCAGCTTTGTGCGCGACAAGGAGACAACCGGCGACTCATGGGGGCTGGGTCCGATGCGCAACGACGCGGAACAAGCGGAGTTCGTGCAAAGTCTGGTGGAGAAATGGAAGACCACCAAATGGCCTCACTTCGAGGACCGAATCGTGGGCGAGAACTACCCGCGCTTGATGCGGGTCTTCGCCTCGCGCGAGTCGTTGGCCAAAGCTAACGACGACGAGCTGTTCGACGCCCTCTGCACCCTGCACTCCTTCCACGACCGCCTGCGTTTCCACGACGGTGGAATGCCAACTTGGAAGAAGCGCTTCTTAGCTGCGAACAAGCCCGGGCGGGTCAGGGAGTCCCTCGCCTATCTCGTGTTCGGAGATGGTGATGTGATTGAGCGCATGGCCAACATGATCTACAACGAGGACTACTGGCTTTCCGAGTTCGGCCAATCGAATGTGCAGGAGCTTATCGGCTGGCGAAACCGAGAGGAGCTGCCAGTGATCAACGGGAGGACCACCAAGATTCTTCGCTTCTTCGGCGCGAAGGTGCGCCAGATTGCGTGATCAGCATCAGAGAGGCTACGCCTGACCCGCTACTAGGTAGCTGCTCACTAAAAAGAACGCAGGAGCGCGGCGGCTTTCCGCACTAATTCCGACAGCGCCGCAGAGCATCGGCCCTTCACAGCCGCATGAACGTGGCGGGCCGGGCTCGTGCGGCCACAACGCCGATCGCCGACCGCTCGACGCGCGCAGCCACGGCCATCGCGTAGAACTCACGCGGGTGGGGCGTCCTGAAAACATACCGGCAATATGAACCTTGCCGATCGGTCTCGTATTTGCATTGCCAGGTGGTGACGCCTTCGTGCTCAGACGTTGTGACCTCCAAGTAGAACTCGCGCTCCTTGGCGAGCAGCGCTCGGCTGGACGATGGGCGCGTCCATAGGTGGTCGGCACCCGAGTGCCCCCAATATCCATGAGCTGGTCGGTGCCAGACGAATTTCCAACGCTCAACCTCGATCTCGCCGTCGATCGCTTCGCGTGAAGCCGCGGCCAACAAGTCATGCTTCAAGTCGTTCATCGCATGCTCCCTCAAAGCCGAGCCGTATTGGACCTCTGACGGCCAGGCCCCGCGACCGGAGCGCACTCCCGGCGCAGGGCGGCGCGCTCCGCCTTAGCCGTTTTGAGCTTGCGGTTCGCCTCGGCGCGCCGAGCGCGCTCGCGGCGGATCGCCGCTGGCGTCGGTGCCACGAAACGGTAGTAGCCCTGGCGACCATCGACACGCTCGTGCACGGTTCGAACCAACTCGTCGAATTGGAGGTTGTCGCTCGGGTCGAAGGTGCTAAAGCCTAGGTTGGTCCTTTTGTTGGCGATGAACGCCCGCACCGTCTCCCGGTCGACGACTTGCCGGGTTCCGTCCTGCACCCAACAAAAGTCGCGTGAGAGGTCCAGCATGATGGTGATGATCCAGCCCGTAGGGCTCATGTAGTGGATGGCCATGATTCGATCCTTGATGAGTTAGAGAGCCTTCGCGGCCGAGCGGGTCTTGGCCCGAGGGGTTAAGGCAACCTCAAGCTCTCGCCGCTCAAAGTCCGCCAGCTCCTCCGCATCGATTTCGCCTATGAGGAGGGCCGCCGCGGATCCGAACCCCGCTGCTTGGGCGTGTTGCACCAACGCTGCGACGTTCTGGGCTCCGCGCTTTCTCGAGCGGGCGAAGTGCTCCTTCAAGTGAGCACGGGCGAAGGTGGTCGGCTTGCTGTCGAACTTGGAGGCCACACAGGCAAGCAGGTGGTTCAGGTGCCGTGCGAGCATGTCCCCACGCCCTTGCGCGCCTGCTATGACGGTGAGCATCTCAACGCACCCCTTGGCGGTAAATGACACGGCCAAAGCAAGAACATCGACATCGGCACCCGTGATGGGATGCGTGAAAACCAGGTCGAGGCAGCTTTTGCCCAACGCCTGCACGCATTCTTCCAGCCGCTGAAGGTGCAGGGACTCGTCGTCGACAAGGCACGCAATCACCGCCTCGTGCCCGCTCATGCGGATTCCGTTGACAAAAAAATAAAAGGTCGCCCCGTTGCTCGAGGCGGGATAGGCCGCTGCCGCTGCCGCGGCTAGGCTTTGAGGCTTGGTCACGGCGCGCGCGCCGCATGCGAGGTTGGTCCGTTGATCGCGCTTGGCTCTTGATGCTTTTCCCACTGTTCGCTCCTGATCTGCAAGGACAAAACGCCTCGCATTGGGAACGATGATCCGCGCGAGTAACGCGCTAAAACCACCCGCGCCAGAGCGGTTCCGCAGCTTTCCGTAGACTTCCGAAGATTGCTGGAGTGAGCGAGTCGAGGTGTGGCTGCGCGACGTCGTTTTTAGACTTTTCGGACCTTGCCTTCGTTCGTCACGCTCGCAATTTCAGTGGATTCGAGGCCGGCATCGACACCCGAGAGGGCTCTGCTCAACACCGCTCGGACCTGCGCGGCGAGCTCGCGGTGCTTTTCCAAATTGGCCCACTTGCTGGCCGCCGCTTCGGACACCGGCATCCATTGAATGCTGGCCTCGTCCGCTCGCAGCAAATCGCCAAGCGTGCCGTTTTCGACCATGCTTTCGATCTGGCCTTGGGCGTCCACGTAGAACGCAGCATCTTGCGCGAGGTGGCGCAAGCTCGCGACGAAGGTCTGCCCCTTGAGCTCGCCGGCTTCTCGAACGCTCCCTACCATGCGAGCGTCCCAAAACGCCGAGAGGTCGCGCTTGAAGTAGCGCACGTGCTGGTTTGTTCCCTCTGGGGGTGGCCTGCCGCTCGGCTCCACGCGCAGCCCTCCCTGGAAGTAGGAGGGCCCCGTGCCGCTCTTTCGCCAGTCCTGCAAAGTGCGCTCGGAGAACGTCATGAGAACCGCCGCCTGCTTGGGCGACAAGGGAAAGTCATCCGGGATGTCGCCCAGGCGCTTCCACACCTCGACGTCCCGCAAGAGTTCGACCCGTCCGTATTCATCTCGCTCTTTGGCCACCGTCGTCTCCTTTGGGCGGGCAACGCGCCCGCTATGGGCGGAAGTGACACCGCATGCGACATTATCTTGCAGCCCAAGGTGTTACCGACAGACGGGCCGGAAGCCACTCGCCGGTGGGCGCCGCGCGCGCCAAACTGAAACTATGGACGTCCTAATCCCCGCTGCGTTCGAGCATAGGCTGCGCGACATTTTCCTCGCCGAACTTGCCGAGGGCTTCGCACTGCATAAGTCAGCCATCTACGCCGATCAACTTCAAATGGGCAACTTGCGCGGGCGCATGGCCGAAGCAGAGGTTGTCGTCGACGGTGTGCCCCTGGTTCTTACAGCAACTGTTAGCTCGAGATGCGACTCTGACTTAAACGTCATTCAGGGTGTGCTCGACCTCTCTCTTTATTGCCCTGAGCTCGACGTGTCGATGGCGGACCATGTGCAGTCGTTCCAGCATGAATCGAAAGATGGGGAGACGGCGGCCCCGGATCTCCGGACGTGGTTTGAGGAAGCATTCGCTGGCGCGCGCGCGGAGCTCGAAGAATGCCCTGAGTTCTTGGCGTTGAGAGATGCAGCGCAGCTGCGTCTTAGCGTGAAACCCGCTCGCGGCGGCATTCGCCCCGCGGCCCGGCTGTAATTAAGCCGTAGCCACCACATCTGCCCCGGTTTTGCGCGGCCGTCCGCTTCTGGGCTTAGGCGGCCGGCACACGTGCCGCGGCGGCGCGGGCACGATCGGCGGCCAGCTCGTGGGGCGCAGGTCGTTGTAGACGTTGGGCGCCTTCGACAGGATCTCCAACTCGATCTTGGCCATGCCCTCTTTGAGGTCCGACCACTCCGCATCCATGTAGCGGTCGGTCACGTTCCTGGCGTGGTTCAGAAATTGCGCGACCAGGTCGCCGGCTCCCGCGCCGTGCTTGGCCACGCGCCCGAAGGTGCGGCGCAGGTCGTGCGGCGTGAGCTTCTGAACGTCGATCTCCTCGCGGATGTCGTCTAGCAAGTCCGTCGCGTCGCTGTAATGCCCGGTGTTCGAAAGCGGGCTTCTCGCGGGGAAGACAAACTTCCTGGACTTCGCCCCCACGCCGCGCCTGGCCGACTCCTCGGCGGCCGCCTTCTGGCGCTGCTTCAAGAGAGCCAAGGCGAGGGGACCCAAAGGCAGGCGGTGGCTCTTACGGTTCTTAGTCTTGTAGAAGAAGACGTAGGGGCCCCACTCGCCATCGTCGCGCAGCCAAACGTGGCTCGTGGCCGTGCGCCCCTCCCCTTCGCCACCCACCGGCAGGAGCAGCTCGCCCCACACCAAGTCCGCGTGCTCGCTTTTGCGGCAGCCCCAGAGCAGCATGAAGATCAGGTAGTGGACGCCGGTGACGTTGTCGTTCATGTCCTTCTTCGACCAGGCGGCTTCGAGGAACTTCGCGAGGGTGCCGTCTTCGCCGCGGGAGAGCGGGTTGCGCACGCCCTTGGCCTTGCGCTGCTCTTCGAGCGTCTCGTCGTCGCGGTAGTAGCCGCCGTGCGAAAGCGTATTGAAGGGGTTGGCGGCGAGCGTCGGCTGGCGCCGTTGGACCATCGCGGCGAGTTGCTCGCGCTCGATGCACCAATTGACCGCCCGCGAAGGCCAACGGAAGCGCTGCTCGTTGGCCGTGGGTATCCGGTCTTTGTCGATCGCAAACTTGTCCTCGATCTCCTGGGGCGTGAAGTCCACGATCTTCTTTCCGGCCCACTGCCACTTCTCAATCGTCTTGACGACCCTGTCGTAGACCCGCAGGGTGTCGGGAGCCGCGGGCTTCGCGCGCCTAACCAAGTGCTGCCGGTAGTCCACCAGAGCCTCGCCCAAGGTGAGCTCGTTGGCTGCCTTCTCGCGGGCCATCTGGTTGGGATTGCGGCCAGTGTCGACCATCTGCCGCGCCATCTCGGCGGCCCGCTTGCGAGCGTCGGAAATGTCGAGGTAGTCGGCGACGTTGCCGACCTTGGCGAGGATCGACTTGCCGTGGACCTTGCGCCGAAGGACGTAGGTTTTCTTGCCAGCGACCTTGACTCCGAAGCCCGGGGGCGAGTCGCGGCTCGCGTCCCATAAGATATAGCTCTTGTTGTTGGGTTTCTCGGGGTCATCCGCCGCGAAGCCCAGTTTGCCATTCTTGTCGAAGAAAGGCGGCCTAGAAAGCCGCAGCCGCTTGATGTATCCGTCGTTCAACTCGGCGCGCAGTGGCGGCGCCCGCTTGGACTTGTCCTCGTCGGCGTCGTCCGCCGCGCTCCCCACTCGATCCGCCATAAGGCCTCCTGGTCTGGCTTTGTCCCGCCTGCGGGGGACTGCGTGCGCCCTTGAAACCCTTGCTGGGCGCGGCCTTAGACAGGACGAGCTTGCAAGGGGGACTAAAACTCGAGTTTACGGCAAGTTGTCATATCTGGTGCGCCCAGGAGGATACGGAAAGAGTGTTCTACTTTTCCGAAGTCTGCCGAAGTTGGTCGACCCCACAGCCTGGAAGGGAGCAAAAAATGCTTGATTCCAGAAGGAAAACATCGGATTCGAGCAATCCGGGTGGAGGCACTGGCCAAGGCTCAGAAGAGGGGTCGAAACACACCCCCATGATGCAGCAATATCTCGGTATCAAATCAGCCTATCCCGACACGCTGGTCTTCTACCGCATGGGCGATTTTTACGAGGTCTTTTTTGGCGATGCTGAAAAAGCTGCGCGCCTGCTCGACATCACACTGACGCGGCGTGGTCAGTCTGCCGGCGAGCCAGTGGTCATGGCTGGTGTGCCTTTTCATTCGCTTGAAGGCTATCTGGCCAAGCTGATCAAGCTGGGCGAGTCGGTGGCGATTTGTGAACAGGTGGGCGATGTCGCTACCAGCAAGGGGCCGGTTGAGCGCAAGGTGGTGCGCGTTGTCACGCCGGGCACGCTGACCGATACCGAGCTGCTCAGTGACAAGACCGAATCCATGCTGCTGGCGGTGCACCAGGGCGCGCGCAATACCTGCGGCCTGGCCTGGCTGAGCGTGACGCAGGGCGAAATCCACCTCGCGCATTGCGCCCCTGACGAGCTGGAGGCCTGGCTGGCGCGCATTGCGCCCAGCGAACTGCTGCACAACGTCGATGTCACCCCGGCGTTTGAAGATCGCCTGAAGGGCGCCAGAAGCGGGCGTTGTGCGGTCACGGCCCGGCCGGCCTGGCAGTTTGATGCTGCGCTTGGCGCGCGCCGCCTGCTGGCGCAGCTCAAGGTGGCGTCGCTCGCCGCATGGCATGCCGAGGGCCTGCATGAAGCGCATGCAGCCGCATCGGCGCTGCTGGGTTATGCCGAGCACACCCAGGGCCGCACACTGCCACATGTGCAGGGCCTGCAGGTCGTCAGGTCGGGTGAGCTGATCGAACTGCCACTGACCACGCGGCGCAACCTTGAACTGACGCAGACGCTGCGCGGCGAGGATTCGCCCACGCTGTTTTCGCTGCTCGACACCTGCACCACTGGCATGGGCAGCCGGGCGCTGAAAAGCTGGCTCTTGAGCCCACGCCGCGACCGCAGCCAGGCGGCAGCCCGACTCGAAGCGATCACCCACCTGCGCGGCGGCATGCAGCAAACCCTGCGCAGCCAGCTCAAGGGCAGCAGCGATGTCGAGCGCATCACGGCGCGGATTGCGCTGCGCCAAGTCAGACCGCGTGAACTCGTCGCGCTGCAGCTGACGCTACAAAAAGCAGAGCAGCTCGCGCCGGTTTTACCGGGGCTTCCGGCACTTTTGGCTGATATCTTCGATGATTTGCAGCCGCCAGCCGGCTGTGAGGCGCTTTTGAAGCGCTATGTGCTTGACGAGCCTGCCGCGCTGATCCGCGATGGCGGCGTCATCAACCACGGCTGTGATGCCGACCTGGACGAGCTGCGCGGCATACAGACCAACTGCGACGCCTTTCTGCTGGACCTTGAAGGC
>JANYFF010000233.1 GCA_025362825.1 Polaromonas sp.
CGTCGCCCACCGTCAGCACCAGCGTGGTTTGTGAGCCGTAAATGCAGTAGCCAGCCGCTACCTGCCGGTTGCCTGCCTGTAAAAAGTCCTTTTCTTCGACGCCTGCATGACCTTCGGGCTTTTTCAGCACCATCTTCAGCGTGCTGAAAAAGCCAGAAGGCCATGCAGGCGTAGAAGAAAAGGACTTTTTACAGGCAGGCAACCGGCAGGTGGCCGCGGGCTATTGCATATACGGCTCACAGACCACGCTGGTCCTGACGGTAGGCGACGGGGTCGCGATGTTTACCCTTGACCGAGAGCAGGGCTCGTTTTTCCTGATCGAGGAAAACGTGCAGATCCCCGCTGACACCAAAGAATTTGCCATCAACATGAGCAATATGCGCCACTGGGATGAGCCCATCGAGCGCTATGTCAACGAATGCCTGCGGGGCAAGGAAGGCCCGCTGGCAAAAGACTTCAACATGCGCTGGGTCGCATCCATGGTCGGCGACGTGCACCGCATCCTGTGCCGGGGTGGTATCTTCATGTACCCATGGGACAAGCGCGAGCCTGAAAAAGCTGGCAAGTTGCGGTTGATGTACGAAGCCAACCCGATGAGCTGGCTGGTGGAACAGGCCGGAGGCGCATCCACGAACGGCCGGGAGCGCATCATGGATTTGCAACCAGGCAAACTGCACGAACGCGTCAGCGTTGTGCTGGGCTCCAGGAACGAAGTCGAGCGCGTAACCTCATACCATTTGCAATCAAAGAGCGGGCTATAATCAGTGGCTGTATCCCATACACAAGCCGGTGTAGCTCAGTCGGTAGAGCAGCTCATTCGTAATGAGAAGGTCGGGTGTTCGATTCATCTCTCCGGCACCAATTTAAAAGGGGGCTGACTTAACAGTCAGTCCCTTTTTTCATTTTGCGAATTTTATTTTCAATTCGACGATATGAACATTCACCAGCTTTCGCTTACCTATCAGGTTGAACAGGACCGGATACTGGTCCAGATCAGCACCCACACCGGTGAGGCCTTGCGCCTGTGGCTGACCCGTCGCATGGTGGCAACCCTTTTCCCGCACCTGAACCGCGTTGCCACCAATGTCGAGACCAGCAATGCGCAACTGGCCACGCAGGACGACATGGGTAAAAAGATGCTGATGGAATTCAAAAAACACGAATCCATCACCCAGGCAGATTTCAAGACACCTTTCAAGCCCGATGCGGTCGTCTTTCCGATAGGTGCTGAGCCCTTGCTGGTGACTACCGTGAACCTCACACCGACTGCAAACGGGGAGTTGCGGATCGGATTTGAAGAAAAATTCGCAGACACCGTCAAACCGCGCGGCTTTCAACTGACGATGGCATCGCCGCTGCTGCACAGTTTCATGCACCTGCTTGAGTCAGCCATCAAGATATCCGAGTGGGGCCTCTTGGCATCCGCAACCCCGGACACCCCTGCAGATGAGCCGGGCGACAAACCGAAGGCCTCGGGGCCGACCCGCTATTTGAACTAATACAGGCAACACCTCGCAGACCACAGTTTTGAACGCTGTGGTGGTCTGGCCGTATCAATACCTGTGCTACTTGCTAATTCCCAGCGATGTCATGATAGGCAGCCATTTTTCAGCGAATTCTGTAGCCTGCTGATTAAGTTCTGCCAGGTTTTCGGCATCGGTTGCCAATTGCTTGCCATCCTTGACCAGCTTCAAACCCTGACCCGCCAGAGTGGTCCAGGCAAAGCTGCCCCAGTCTGCCGCTGTCTTGCCGCCCTGCGCTTTTGACAGCATGAACAGTTGGTGAAAACGGCCTACAGTCACCCCGCCACCGGTAACAGGACTCGCCAGGTAAGCCACCTCGCCACTGCTTCTGGCCTTGTCCATGATGTAGAGGTTAAGGCGCTCGCATTGGGCCACCACCGCAGCCGAAGGGGCTGACTCAAAGACAGATACAACATCACTTTTACCGGCCAGCACAATGGCCGATTGAAGCACCTGGCTAAAGTTGATGCCCATCCCTGCCACGGCTTTTTCGATTTCACCAAGGGATTTGGGTGTGTTGTCTGACAGGATGTCCAGAACCGGCTCGTAAACCGCCTTGGCAAAGCTAGCCTCGCCCAGCAGGCCGGCGGCCTTCAACACGACATCCGCCCTTGGTCGGGCCAGGACAATCCTCTGGCGCCTCAAGAGCTCGGTCTGCTCCACAGCATTGATGCGCCTTGCGCCGCGTACCCAATAGTCGCGACGGAACTGCTGGTTGACCATGAAGTCCCGCACCGTCTCACGGAACACAGCGTCAGGTATCGCCTGCAAAAACGCCAATTGCTCGGCCGTGAGGTTGAGTACGTCCAGGTGATCGAGGTAGTTGGCCGAACAGGCATAGCTCAACTTGGCCTCAGACAGCCACTGGTTCATTTCGGCAAAAGGCATAGGTTGCCAGTCACGGTTGAAATATTCGTGGGCTAGGTAGTTGCGGTTTTGGGCCTTGATACCTTTCATGCGCTCTACCACCGCAGGCTGCGCTTTGACGTAGGCCGGATTGGTGGCCAGCAGGCTGTCAACAAAATCAATCGCAGCATCGATGCGCTTGACGATGCCCTGCCCTGGCGCGCCCAGCGCTTCAACATGTTCGGTGAGCAGGTGACGCATGGGGACCATCGCGGCCCAGCCAGGCTGTGTGTTGTAGCTGATGTAGAGCACGCCGCCGACCTTGAGTTTGCGGCGTATGAAGTCAGCGATCACTTTGCGATTGGTATCTGATATCCAGCTCCAAATGCCGTGCAGCCCAATGGTATCGAAATCAGGCAAATCGTCGCGCGCACAGAACTCGGCAAATGACTCATCAAACAAACGCGCACCGGCGCCAGTCACCGTGGCTAGCTCTTGGGCGAAGGCCGCATGGGAAGGGTTGAAGTCCGTGCCTGACCACTGCGTTACCGAAGCGGCGGCGTGGATATTAGTGCTCATGCCTTGGCCAAAGCCAAGCTCACAAGCGGTACCACTTTGGGGGAAAGCCAGCCCGGCATTCAAAAAGGCGAGCTGTACCCGCAGCGGATTCAGTTCGGGGTAATAACCATAGGTGTACCCAATGTCGGCCACATAGCCAGCGGTCCAATCGTCCATCAAATATTCTCCGGCATAAATTCAGGTTTGTGAATGAATAAAAAAACCCGGTCGGGCAACAAGTCCGACCGGGTTTTCTATTAATTTGCGAGCACCGGCTGCCTAAGGGCAGAGCAGTGCCCAGCATCTTCAGGGCTTGGCTGCAGCAGCGGCAGCGGCCTTGCGACGCTTCTCGTCATCTTCCTGGCGCTGGAATGCACCAGCAATGTCCGGAGATACGTTAACGCCAATACCTTGCAGCGCAACGATTGGTGAGAGCATACCTACCGTACCACTACCGGCCGTCATGATGTCACGCACGTTTTCGGTCGGGAAGGAAGTACTCATAAACACATCAGCGGACGTCGTGAACGCTGGCGGCATGCGATTGCCATTGCCCGTCAAACCGATACGCTGTGCTTCAACTACCGCGGCCGCACCCGCCATGGAGCTGACACCCGTTGATGGAGGTACCGGCACGATGAATGGTGGTGGCGTCTGCGAAAGGCCATTGAACAACACAGCACCGCTAGGCACGTTAGATGTCAATGTTAGCCTGCCGCTGATGCTGGAACCAACGATATCCACGGAAACGTTGTTCGCGTCAATCCCTCCAGCTTGCACTGTAATGGTTCCGTTAGGCACCGCGAGATAACCGAACGAATCGTAATTGACACCGCCAACCGTGGTCTTGAATGCTGCAGTATCACCTGCACCGTTATAGCCGCCAATCGTTCCTGCAGCCAGCAGACTTGCTGAATTTGCAGTGATAGTTGTCAGAGGCGTCGAATCCATATTGCCAGTCGTTGACAAGGTCAGCGCACCGGCACTGTTGATACCCGTCACCATCATGTTGCTGCCCTGTGCAATGTTCACAGCACCGGCGCTGTTGAATGTCAGCGTACCGGTTTTGAACAAGGCGCCTGCTGCCGTGCCGATGTTGATCGACGCACCCTTCAGACTGGAGTTACCCGTCACGGCAATCACCGAGGAAGGTGCGTTCGTGAGCGCTCCAACCGTTGCATCTGCAGACAAGTTAGCGGCCGCGGTGGTGTTACCCAAAATGAGGCCGCCTGCGCCGTCAACCAGCGTAACGTTTTTGCCATTGCTGTTAACCGCAGCCTGGAAGTCATTGGTCGGTGTATCCAGCGTAATGTCTGCAGGAGCGCCGCCCAATGTAGCCGTAGCCAGCAAGGTCGTGACGCCCGCCACTGTGGCTTTGCCGGAGTCTGTGATCGCGCCGCCTGTTGACTTCACATTGAGGGTACCCGTAGCCAGGGTCGTACCAAGATCAAGACCGCCGAAACCGTCAACCAGGGTAACGTTTTTACCGTTGGTGTTGACCGCTGCCTTGAAGTCGTTGCCTGCGGTGTCAAGGGTGATGTCAGCTGGTGCACCTGCTGAGCTTGCCTGCAAAGTCGTCACGCCGGAGATGATGGCAGCGCCGCTTTCGGTAATCGCTCCGCCGGTGGAAGTGACGTTCAGAGCGCCGGTTGCCGTGGTCGTACCCAAAACAAGCCCACCAATACCATCGACCAAAACCACGTTCTTGCCAGTAGTGTTAACCGCTGCCTTGAAGTCATTGGTGGTGGTAGCCAGTGTGATGTTCGCTAGCGCTCCTGCTGACGTGGCGATCAGAGTCGCCAAGCCTGTTACCGAAGCAGCACCGGACTCCGTGATCGCGCCGCCTGTAGAAACGACGTTCAGGGTGCCAGTGGCTGTAGTAGCGCCAAGATCAATGCCGCCTACACCATCAACGAGCGTGACATTCTTACCAGTAGTGGTTACCGCCGCCCGGAAGTCATTGGTTGCTGTGTCTAGCGTGATGTCCGCTGGCGCACCTGCTGAAGTCGCCAACAAGGTTGTAACGCCCGCTACCGTCGCCGTACCTGACTCCGTGATGCCGCCACCAGTAGACTTCACGTTCAATGTGCCAGTCGCACTGGTAGTGCCCAAATTAATGCCACCGACGCCGTCAACCAGCGCGATATTTGCGCCGCTGCTGTTAACTGCTGCCTGGAAGTCATTGCCTGCGTTCACAAGCGAGATATCGCTACCTGCTGCTGCAGTCAAATTGGTAACGCCTGTAGCCGTAACTTTGGCTGATCCTCCGCTGTCTTTAATGCTTCCAGCGGCTACGAGGGTCAACGTTCCGGCCGTATTTACAGAGGCAAGATCCGTTGCGTCGTCTTCGTTGATGCTCACAGCACCGACGCTGTTAAACGTCAGGGTGCCGGCCCTAAACATATCGCCCGCAGCATTCCCGATGTTGATCGATGAGCCCTTGAGACTAGCGTTACCCGCAGCCGTAATGGAACCACCTGTATTCGACAACGCACCGGTTGCATTGAGAACCAGGTTCACTACGTTAATAGTACCGGTGCTGGTCAACGCGCCGGTATTGAGTACCGTAGCGTCTCCATTCGCGTTGCTGATACCGGTAACGATCAGCGGATCGGACGTATTGGTCAACTGCACATTGCCGCTGGTGCTGTTCGTTGCGTTGAACGTACCCACCGTGTTGGCGCCATTGAGCGTCTGGCCCGTCACTGACACCGTCGTCAGCGTGCCGGTCGTGTTGAGATCG
>JANYFF010000257.1 GCA_025362825.1 Polaromonas sp.
CTGGCGAATGCGCCGGATCAACAACTCGGCGAGGCGGCCGTGCAGCGTTTTGGGCTGCACGGCCACCTCGGCTGTTACTGCGTCGTCCTGAACCTCAGGAGAGGCCATACATCTTCTTCCCGGCCACAGGCATGCGCGCGGTGAGAATATCGCCAGACATCGACTCGGTGATGTAGATGGTCTTGCCATCATCGCCGCCAAAGCACAGGTTGGCCAAATGGTGGTGATGCTTGTTTTCAGAGTACACCAGGTGCGTCGGCAGCATGTTGCTGTCAAAGCGCCAGATACCCACGCCCAGGTGGCACACCAGCAGGCCGTTCTCGGAGTCCATCTCGATACCGTCCGGCCCGGCTGCGCCGCCTGACAGCTGGATCGCTACGCCGGTCTTGGACACGTTGCCGTCTGCCATAAGAGGCAGGCGCCAGATCTGCTGCGAGCGTGTGGCAGCCACGAAGCAGTGCTTTTCCTGCGTGTTGAGCGTGATGCCGTTCGGGCTGGGGACATTGATGGCCAGGCGGTCAAGACGTCCGTCGGCGCTCAGGCGAAACACGCGGCCAGTCGGGTCGGCGATGCCGGTTTGGCCCTGGTCGGTGAAGTACAAATCGCCGTTGGATGCGAAGTGCAGGTCGTTCAGCCCTTTGAAACCCTCGCTGTACATGCTGCCGAGCGCATTCTCGATCTTGCCGGTTTTGGTGTCCAGCACCAGCAAGCCCTGCTTGTAGCAGGTGATGAAGGCGCGGCCGTCCTTGTGGAACTTGAGCCCGTTGGGCCAGCCGTCGTACTGGGTTATCAGCTCCCACTCGCCCTTGGGCGTGATGCGGAAGATGCGGCCAAACGGAATGTCCACAAACCACAGGTTGCCATCTCGGTCGAATGACGGACCTTCGAGAAAACACTCCACCTCGGCGCCCTGTCGGTTGGGGTCAGACCAGCCTGAACGGCTTTTTTTGCGGAACTTCGCCGGCATGGACATGAAAACTTCGGCCTTGATGAGTTCCGGCTGCTGGAATGGGTTGTACACAAAAACTCCTATCTGGATTGAATATAAATAAACTTATACGGATAACTTTGATTCAGGTATCTGCTCGATATAAGGCTTTTCTTGCAAGCTAATTTAATGTAATATTTCCAACTGCAGATTGCAAGAAAATTAAACGTTTATAAAACATATTCGGATAAGTTTAATTCATTGGCAAAGTGTCAATTGTTGGACCAATCCAAGGAAAGCAGCAGCGTGGACAGAATTGTTGTGTTGGGAAGCGGAACGATGGCCGTCGGCATCGCCGCAGGATTTATCGATGCTGGCGTACCCGTCGTGGTGCTGGGTCGCAGCCTGGCCAAGGCGCAAGCGGCCTTGTCGGCTTCTCTTGCGACGGCTAGCCAGCTCTCAGGCTTGGCGCCGGATGCATCGGCAGGCCACAACGCTGGCGAGATCGACACCTGGACGGACTGGCAGGGCGTGACGCTTGTGATTGAAACCGTGACGGAAGACTTCGCACTCAAGCGTGCGCTGTTTGAATCGCTGGACGCACGCGTGCCTGCGAGCATTCCGCTGGCGACCAACAGCTCGGGCTTTCCTATCTCGCGCATCGCCGCCGGCCTGGCTACGCGCAGCCGTATGTTCAACGCCCATTACTTCATGCCGGCACATCTGGTGCCGCTGGTAGAAGTGGTGCTGGGCGAGGACTCTGATCCGGTTTTGGGTGAAGCCGTCTGCGAGTTGTATCGCCGTGTCGGCAAGAAGCCGGTGCTCGTGCGCAAGGACATTCCCGGTTTTCTCGCGAACCGTATTCAGCATGCGCTGATGCGCGAGGCCCTGTCGCTGATCGATCGGGGCATCGCTTCTCCTGCCGACGTAGACACTGCTGTGCGCTACAGCTTTGGCTTTCGCTACGCGGCTGCCGGCCCGGTGTTGCAGAAGGAAATTTCGGGCTGGGACAGCATGGCCAGCGCCAGCGTAGAGATTTATCCGTCTTTGTCGAACACCCATGTGCTTGCCGATTGCGTGGCCACCAACCTCAAATCCGGCAAGACTGGCATGAAAGCTGGTGCCGGGTTCATGGAATGGTCAGTCGAGCGCGCCGGTACCGAACGCGCAGCATACGAGAAACGCCTGAAGGCGGCGTTTGACGTGCTCGACCTGCGCTCGCAGCCAGCCGCCTAACGCCCTGACCGCTGCATTCGTCTGAAGACCACGCACCATGCAAATAACACGTATACAGCTGTACCCGCTGGAAGTGCCCATGGGCAAGCCGATCAAGATGGCCGGCGAGATCCTGACGCATGCGCAGACACTGCTTGTGCGTATTACCGACGAAGACGGTCGTGAGGGCTGGGGTGAAGCCAGCTCTGCGCCGCTGATGACGGGTGAGACGCTGGGCAGCATCGACGCCAGCACGCAGTACCTGGCGTCACGCCTTGGTGGAGCAACAATTTCAAGCGCAGCGGGAATTCCAGCCCTGCTGGACGGCACCCTGTATGGCAACCCGTCGGCTAAAGCATGCATCGAGACGGCATTGATGGACCTGCTGGCACAGCACGCCGGCGTACCGCTGTACAAGCTGTTGGCGGGTCAGACTCAGGCGCCCTGCACCCAGCGCATCGATATGCTGCACATGCTGGCATCCGGCCATGTAGACGCAGAGCTGGAGGAAGCCAGCGCGCTGCGCAGCCAGGGCTACCGGCAATGGAAGATAAAGGTTGGCGCGGGCGACCTTGCCGGCGATTTGTACCGCGTCAAGCTGCTGTGTGAGGCGCTGCGCGGCGACGTGGTCTCAGCCGACGCAAACCAGTCACTTTCCAGCGAAGCCGCCAGCGCGATTGCAGCTGCTGGCGTTGCCGGTGGAATGGCTTTTCTGGAGCAACCCTTCCGCGCAGGCAACGTACCGACCATGGCTGCCCTGCACACTGCCAGTGGTCTGGCCCTGTGCGCCGACGAATCCATCCACGGTATGGACGACATCACAACACATGCAAAAGCGCAGGCCGCGCAGGGTGTGAGCCTCAAGCTCATCAAGCTTGGCGGCACGCAGGCACTGGTAGATGCAGGGCGCCTGTGCCTGTATCTGGGCA
>JANYFF010000269.1 GCA_025362825.1 Polaromonas sp.
ATCGCTGATGTGATGAAGAACGCTGCGACAGCGCCCAACAACGTCAGCACGATGGTGCTGATGATGGCCACGAGGATGGCGATGATGTGCTGCTGCATGCACTGGCCAAGGCCATGGATGCAATGAAGCCCAGGGCTTGGATGCTGTAGCTGATGACCTTAGCGCCGAGGGCGATGTCATCTTGAGAGAGGGTAGCTTGGGTAGACATGGTGAACTCCTGAGTAGATTGATGAACAACTGACACAGTCGATGACCGACAAAGCTCATGTACTCATGAGCTTGGATGCTTAAAGAGACTCCTTATTGGCACGGGTGAACCCGAATCCGAACCCGGGTGCCGCGAAGCAAGGCACCGGGGGAGGGACCCTCGCCACCGAATCTCTAAATTTTTCAGAAATTTTTCTCAGAAATTTCCCCCGCACCTTTCCTCGAACCTCTAAGTTAGAATACGCCACATGACGGCACGATCAACCCGCCCAGAAGCTATGGCTCTATCCGCCAAGCGCGTGGATACGACGCCAAAAAAATCCAAGAACACAGCCGGCACGACTCCCGCCGCCGCGCGAAAGAACATCGACACCAGCACCAATGCAGGCGCCGAACTTGTCGATCCCAACAAGCCCCTGACCGAGAAGCAGTCCCTGTTCGTCAAATACTGGGCCGAAGGTGAGTCCATCTCCAGCGCCAGCGCCCGTGCTGGCTATAACGACGCCGCCACGTTCGCCTACCGCATGACCAAGATGCCCAACGTCCTGGCCCTGTACTCCCAGATCAAGGCCAAGTACGAGGAAGCGGGGCAGATGACCCGCAAGAAGGTCATGGACATGCTGATCGAGTCCTACGACATGGCCAAACTGCTGGCCGAGCCCTCGACCATGGTGGCCGCAGCCCGCGAAGTCGGCAAGATGTGTGGCTACTACGCTCCGACAGAACACAAGATGAAGATTGATGTCACCGGCAACGTCGTCGTAGACCGGCTGAACAACATGTCCGACGCTGAGCTGCTCAAACTCATCACCACCGGCACCGCCCATGCTGACGGCGTCTGATGGCCTCCAGTACGAAGACCTCACCGCGCGCCTCCTCGGCAAGCCGCTCGAAAACGACCGTAACCGCCAAGTCCGCCGCCTCAAAGCCGCGGGTTACAAAACCGAAGAAATCAAAGCCTGGCACACGGCCTACGACCGCCGTACTGGTAAGCACCCCGACAAAAACGCCGCTGGCTGGAACGCCATCTACAAACATCGTCGCGCTGCCAACCGTAAGCCCCGAAGCCCAGGCCGAGTTAGCCAGCCGAATACTCTCCCGGCGCCGTCTCTTACCCTTCACCCAGCGGATTAACCCCCGCTACCTGGCTGGCTGGGTCCACGAAGACATTTGCCGCCGCTTGGAAAAATTCAGCGAAGACGTAGCCAAAGGTCTCTCCCCACGTCTCATGCTGCTGATGCCGCCGCGTCACGGAAAATCTGAATTAGCCTCCCGGATGTTCCCGGCCTGGCACCTGGGTAAGTACCCCGACCACGAGATCATCGCCAGCTCCTACAACGTGGGCCTGGCCATGTCGTTTTCCCGAAAAGTCAAGGAGGTCCTGGAGGACCCGAGCTACCACAGTGTCTTCGAGACGCGCCTGAACCCGAATTTCCAGGGTGCCGAGGAGTGGGGCGTCGCCAACCAGCGCGGCGGCTACGTCGCGGCCGGTGTGGGCGGCGGTATCACGGGTAAAGGCGCCCACGTCCTGACGATCGATGACCCTATAAAAAATGCCGAGGAGGCCGACAGTGCCGATAACCGAGAAAAACTCAAAGACTGGTACGACTCCACCGCATATACGCGCCTGGCTCCAGGCGGTGGTGTCCTCATCGTCCAAACGTGGTGGCACGATGACGACCTCGCCGGTCGTCTTCAGGTTGCGATGGCCGGTGACGAAGAAGCTGACCAGTTTGTCGTCGTCAAATACGCTGCGATTGCGGAAACCGATGAATACCTCGACTACGACACTGACCTGATCGTCGCGGAGGAGCCTGAAAACGGCAAACTCCTGCGCCTGAAGGGCGAAGCCCTGCACCCGGCCCGCTATGACATCCAGAAGCTGAACCGGATCAAGAAAACGATCCAGCCGCGCTTCTGGTCAGCCCTGTACCAGCAGAACCCGGTCCCGGACGACGGCGCGTACTTCCTCAAAGAGAACTTCCGCCGCGCCGCGCTCCCGCC
>JANYFF010000392.1 GCA_025362825.1 Polaromonas sp.
CTCAACGCTATGTACAACGGCGACCGCTCGCGCAAGACCACACTGGTTGAATACGGCTTTAGGCTGCCGAGTGCGCTGGACAACCGGCCGCTCAAATTTGAAGAGTTTGAATCGAAGATGCGGCAGGCCATTTTTGTCTCAGCAACACCGGCGGCCTATGAGCAGGAGCATGCCGGGCAAGTCGTGGAGCAAGTAGTGCGGCCGACCGGCCTGGTTGATCCTGAGGTCGAAGTCAGGCCTGCAACCAACCAGGTTGACGATGTGCTGCAGGAAATACGCATTCGTGTGGATAAAAACGAACGTGTTTTGATCACCACGCTGACCAAGCGCATGGCCGAGCAGTTGACGGACTACCTCAGCGAAAATGGTGTGAAAGTGCGTTACCTGCACAGCGACGTGGAAACCGTCGAGCGGGTGGAAATTTTGCGCGACCTGCGACTGGGTGCTTTTGACGTTCTGGTCGGCATCAACCTGTTGCGCGAGGGTCTGGATATTCCTGAAGTCTCTCTTGTGGCCATCCTGGATGCGGACAAGGAAGGATTTTTGCGTGCGGAGCGCAGCCTTATACAGACCATTGGCCGAGCTGCTCGCAACGTGAATGGGCGCGCCATTCTGTATGCAGACCGGATCACGGATTCAATGAAAAAGGCCATGTCCGAAACCGAACGCCGCCGCAACAAACAGATCGCCCACAATCTGGAGCATGGCATCACACCGCGCAGCGTGGTCAAGCGCATCAAGGACCTGATAGACGGTGTCTACAGCGAAAAATCAGGCAAGGAAGCTGAAAAGCTGCAAATGCAAAAAGCGATGGTCGAAGATATGAGCGAAAAAGACATTGCTCGTGAGATCAAGCGGCTCGAAAAGCAGATGGTCGAGCATGCCAAAAACCTTGAATTCGAAAAAGCCGCCCGCGTGCGTGACCAGCTGCATATCTTGAAGGAGCAGGCTTTTGGTGCGCCAGGTACCGACAACGTCATGCCCATATCTGCGGCGGGCTCCGCACGTCTTTAATCCTCGATGATTGCAGGCGTCAGCGGGGGTTTTCCGGGAAATTAATACTGCTTGGTATAAATTCTGACTTATTGGTTGGAAGCACGCCTAGAATTGCGTTTGATGGTATACTTGACGAATTCAGTCAGGAACACATTCATAAGAATAAAAGCCCCCGCGATAACCGGTTGACTGGCCTGGGCGGCTGGAGGAAGAGTTCCTTGAAAGCATATTTTTCAAGGTCATAAATACTGTTTAAGGACAGTGTTCGACAGTCAAGCCACTTAAAGGAGCTTGTTATGCGCCTCACGACCAAAGGCCGCTTTGCGGTCACAGCAATGATTGATTTAGGACTGCGCCAGAACAATGGCCCGGTCACCTTGGCTGCCATCAGCCAGCGCCAGCAGATTTCATTGTCTTATCTTGAGCAATTGTTTGGCAAGTTACGTCGCCATGAATTGGTTGAGTCAACTCGCGGCCCTGGCGGCGGCTATACCCTCGGCCGCAAGGCTTCAGAAATCACCGTCGCAGACATCATTGTCTCTGTTGACGAGCCGATTGATGCGACCCAGTGTGGTGGCAAGGAAAACTGTCTGGGTGAGGGCGGCCGTTGCATGACCACGAGCTGTGGGCATCGCTGAACAGCCGCATGGTGGAGTTTCTTGATTCCGTGACCCTGCAAAAGCTGGTTGAAGACCAGCTGGCCAAGGGCGTAGTTATCGAAAACACGCCGATGGTTAAAAAAGCCATTTTCACTTCGCCACTCGTCAAACCGATGCGTGTGAATGCGCCCAACTCGGTATTTGCGCTGGGTAATGCGTTCTTGAAATCCTGACCGGTTTTTGACGATCGGTGCGCCGTGTTTGCAGATGCAGGTGGGCGTGCGTTTAAATATTTAAAAAGCTGCTAGTCAGCCATCGTTTAATTTAAGAGTTAGCCAAATGGAAACCCCACACTTCCCCATTTACATGGACTACAGCGCCACGAACCCGTGCGACCCGCGCGTGGTGGACGCCATGATCCCGTGGTTGCGCGAGCATTTTGGCAACCCCGCGTCACGCAGCCATGCCTGGGGCTGGGAAGCTGAAGCGGCGGTTGAAGCGGCCCGCGAGCAAGTTGCTGCACTCATTGGTGCCGACCCGCGCGAGATCGTCTGGACGAGCGGCGCCACCGAGTCGAACAATCTCGCACTCAAGGGCGCGGCGCAGTTTTACAAGTCCAAGGGCAAGCATCTCATTACTGTCAAGACCGAGCACAAGGCCATTCTCGACACCTGCCGCGAGCTGGAGCGCCAGGGTTTTGAAGTCACTTACCTTGACGTGCAGGCTGACGGCTTGGTCGATCTTGATCTATTCAAGGCAGCGATTCGCCCCGACACCATCATCGCGAGCGTCATGTTCGTCAACAACGAAATCGGTGTGATACAGGATATTCCTGCCATTGGCGCGTTATGCCGTGAAAAGGGCATCATTTTCCATGTCGACGCAGCGCAGGCCACGGGCCGCGTGGATATTGACCTCGCAACGTTGCCAGTCGATTTGATGAGCCTG
>JANYFF010000412.1 GCA_025362825.1 Polaromonas sp.
ATCGAAACCATGGACACGCTTGCAGCCTGCAGAACGTACAACATTCTGGCCGGAGAAGGCCGTCAGGTGATTGCAGCACTGCTGGTTGAGCAGGGCGGCTGAATAGCCAGCTCTTTCAGGGTAAAATCTAGGGTTGTGCCAGTTGCCATACACCGGGCTGGCGCCGGAGCACACCGCCAGGGATTCAGGTATTCCGGGAAGCCGCGGACTAATTACAACCATTTTCGTCAGGGTCTACTCAGTATGGCAGTCGTCGTCAATAAACTCCTCCCCGAATTTGAAGCGAACGCCACCAGCGGCATCAAGGTTTCCAATCAGTCCCACATGGGCAAGGTGATGGTCCTGTACTTCTACCCCAAGGACAACACACCCGGCTGCACCACTGAAGCAATGCAGTTCCGTGATCGCTACAAGGATTTTGTGAAGGCTGGCGCCACCGTGTTTGGCGTGTCGCGCGACAACATGAAGTCGCACGATGAATTCAAGGCCAAGCTTGAACTGCCCTTCGAGTTGATTGCAGACACCGAAGAAAAAATGTGTCACATGTTCGGCGTGGTCAAAAACAAGATCATGTACGGCAAAAAGGTCAAGGGCATCGAGCGCAGCACCTTCCTGGTGGCTGCTGACGGCACACTGGCCGAAGAGTGGCGTGGCCTGAAGGTTCCCGGTCATGTGGATGACGTTCTGAAGGCTGTCAAGGCACTGAAAAAAGCCGCCTGAATTGGCCCGCCGCTCCTTCACCGGAGTTGTGCATAATGAAGTCATGTTGTTGAGCTTCACGACCACGTTCACCGAAAAAGCCGCCTTGGCTACAAGGCGGCTTTTTCATTTCCGGAACCACCCCGCAAAGGAGTTTTAAGCACTATGCCCCTGCCCCCCGCCCCGACCAAACGTGCCGCATTACTCTCCACAGATGCCATGGATGCACCAGCCCGTTCGCCTTCCAAGGCTGCGCGGAAAACTGAAAACACGGAGTCCGCACAAAGACCACCGGTGCTGGACCTGTTTGACAGCCGCAGCGCCAGTGGTGGCGATCATCCAGCCGCTTTTAAAGGAAAAGAGCCTTTCGGCCCTGGGAATACGGGCGTTGACAGCTACAAAAAAGATAGCGCAGCATTGACCTCACCCCCTGTACAGTCGGCTGTGCGGCCAAAAAAGACAAAACACATCGGTCCGGCCAAGCTGTTTGTGCTGGACACGAACGTGCTGATGCACGATCCGATGTGCCTCTTCCGCTTTGAAGAGCATGACATTTTCCTGCCAATGATCGTGCTTGAAGAGCTTGACGGCCACAAAAAGGGCATGACCGAGGTCGCCCGCAATGCGCGCCAGACGAGCCGTTCGCTGGACGCCCTTGCCGGTGCCAAAGACGCCGACATCACCAAGGGCCTCAAGCTGGACACCACCGGGCATCGCGAAGCCGGCGGCTGCCTGTTTTTCCAGACCAAGCCGCTGGACTACACCCTGCCTGTGAGCCTGCCGCAGGGCAAGGCCGACAACCAGATTCTTGGCGTGGTCGAGGCACTGCGCAAGGAATACGCACCACGCGAAGTCGTGCTGGTCTCCAAAGACATCAACATGCGCGTCAAGGCCAGGGCCCTGGGCCTTGCAACAGATGATTACCAGAACGACAAGACGCTTGAAGATGGTGATCTGCTGTACTCCGGCGTATTGGCCCTCCCGGCAGACTTCTGGACGCGCCAGAGCAAAACCGTTGAGAGCTGGCAACAAGGCAGCCACACCTTTTACCGCATCACCGGGCCCATCGTTGCCAGCCTGCTGATCAACCAGTTTGTGTTTTTCGAGGCCCCAGGTGAGCCGCCGCTGTACGCGCGCGTGACTGAAATCCGCGCCAAAACTGCGGTACTGAAAACCCTCAAGGACTACAACCACCTGAAAAATGCGGTGTGGGGCGTCACGACGCGCAACCGCGAGCAGAACTTTGCCATGAACCTGCTGATGGATCCGGAAGTTGACTTTGTCACACTGGCCGGCACGGCAGGTAGCGGTAAAACGCTGATGGCACTGGCCAGTGGCCTTACGCAGGTGCTCGACGACCGCAGGTACACCGAAATTATCATGACCCGCGCCACTGTTTCGGTGGGGGAGGACATCGGATTTTTGCCGGGTACCGAAGAGGAAAAGATGGGTCCGTGGATGGGCGCACTCGATGACAACCTCGAAGTCCTCGGCAAAACGGAAAACGGTTCCGGCGAGTGGGGCCGCGCCGCGACCAATGAACTGATACGTTCGCGCATCAAGGTCAAGAGTATGAACTTCATGCGCGGCCGGACCTTTTTGAACAAGTACGTCATCATTGACGAAGCGCAAAATCTGACGCCCAAACAGATGAAAACACTGATAACCCGGGCAGGGCCTGGAACCAAGATTATCTGTATGGGCAATCTGGCGCAAATCGATACGCCGTACCTTACCGAGGGATCGTCGGGCATGACCTATGCGGTAGACCGTTTCAAGGGTTGGCCGCATGGCGGGCACATTACGCTGGCGCGCGGCGAACGCTCACGCTTGGCAGACTTTGCCAGCGAGGTTCTCTAGGAACCCGCGATTTTTTGACCACCTGTCGAGACGGCAAACAAGCGAAAGCCAGGTCACTGACTTGGCTTTTTTATTGACTGAAGATCGCCGCGGAGCTAATCAATCAACGTCGCCAGGTTTGGGCCGAGGCTTGTGCCCGCTGAACATGGCGGAAACCAGGTTTTCGCGGTGTCGCAAGCTGGCCAGAAGCACGCCAGACACATGGAGTGTGACAAGCAAAAGCAGCAACCAGGCCAGGCTTGCATGCAAGGTGTCGAGCCAGGCCATGCCCCAAAAAAAATCGGTGGTGTAAAGCCACCCTGTCACGCCAAGGGCACCGACGACAAACAGAAGCAGCAGCACCATCCAGCCACCGAGCGGGTTATGGCCTATGTAGCGCGGCTCACGGCCAATTGCGACCTTGCGCGCATAAGCCAGCACCTGATGACGACCACGTACGAACTGGGAAAAGCGCGCGTAATAACCGCCGCAAAAGCCCCAGGCGGTTCGCAGCGCCACCAGGCCAAATGCAATATAGCCTGAAGGCTCATGAGCCCTTAAAAATCCCAGCCCTAGCGTACTCGTCCACGCGACCAGCAGCGAGCAGGCGAGTGCCCAGTGCAGCAGGCGAACCGGCCTGTCCCATACTTTCAGCAGCGTTGCACGCGCAGGCATTTGCTGGCTATCAGGAAGGCTGCTTGACCTCGCCTATTTTCTCGAATGTTTTGGGATTGAAATAAATCTCGACGCGCTTGCCGGTGTTATCAAAGCCATAGACCTCATAGCAGCCATTGTCGATCTTGACCTGGCGCACCTTCCAGCCATCAGCGGTGAGCTTGCGCTGCAATTCCATCTGGGGCTTCCATTCAGCTTTGGGTTCATCACATTTGAACTCGCCATGGGCCGATGCCTGGCCCGCAGCCAGGCACAACAACAGGGTGGAAAGCAGGTTGGCGTGTTTCATGATTTTCCTTTAAGGTAACGATGGTGATGAAGATAATGACAGTGCCCTATGCAGGCCGCGTTTTACCCGCCAGACCTAGACGTCCAGCCACTGGCGAAGCAAATTGTGATAGGTACCCGTCAGTCCGATCACCGAGGGATCGGTCTCACCGAGCGTGCTGCGCAGCCGTATCAGGTGGGCATCCATTTCAAACAGCAGTTGCCGTTGCTCAAGGCTTCGCACCATACTCTGTATCCAGAAAAAACCTGCGAGCCTGTAGCCACGCGTTACCGGCTCAACGCGGTGCACGCTGGTTCCTGGATAAACCACCAGGTGACCTGCCGGCAACCTGCAGCATTGCTGCTGCCCACCGGCACTTTCGATGACCAGTTCACCGCCGTCGTAGGTTTCAGGATCAGACAGAAACAGTGTGCAGGAAATGTCTGTACGAACACGCCCTGCACCGTTGCGCAAATAGCGCACAGCACTGTCCACATGGTTGCCAAAGCTATTGGCTGTACCGCCGTACCGGTTGAAAAGGGGTGGCGAAATATGTTTGGGGAGCGTAGCTGAAAAAAACCGCGGCTGCCGCTCTAACCCTGCCAGTACCAGAGATTGCAACTCTTGGGATTCCGGACTGGCTTCCGGCAATTGCTCATTATTTTTGACCTGAGCAGATTGTTCACCTGCGGTTATGCGGCCATCTTTCCAGGGTGCTTGACCCAGAATCTCACATGCGCGACGAACTTCGCCGGGCGTGAGGACATCAGGTACGTGTAAAAACATGGCGGAATGCTACGGTCAGAACCGCGTCCCGACTGTCAGTTTTACAGTGCGGGGCGCGCCGAGTACGGCAAATGCAGGATATAGCTGATCGCCGTAGGTTTTGTTGGCCAGGTTGGCGACATTGAGCTGCACATAAGTGTCCGGGGTGACCTTGTATTCCATCATCGCATCAGCGACAACATAACTGGCTGCCCGTGCCGTGAGCTGTGCAACGCCGCTGGTTCCTTGCAGTGCAAAGTTTTCACTGGCTCCATTAAGGCCGCCTGCGATGCGTAACTTTGGAGTCGCCTGGTAGCTGAGCCACGCACTTCCGCTGTTTTTCGGCGTCAAACCGACACGCTGCCCAACGGTTGCCTGCGCGGCAGTGCCAGCCTGGTCGATCCTGGCGGTAGGTGTGTACGCATATGAAAGATAAACCTCCCATTGCGGTGTCAGGCGACCTACGACATCGAGTTCCAGCCCGGCACTGTGGCGCTTTCCAGACAGGAGAAACGCAGTACCTGCAAAATCGGCATCCGTCGTACGTTCGTTGTATTTTTCTGTGCGAAACAGCGCTGCACGCGTGGACAGTTTGCCGTCAAGCCAATCGAGCTTTGCGCCGATTTCAATGTTGCGGCTCTTTTCAGGTGGCGTGTTTGCAGTCTGCGCAGTTGTGTACTGGTAGGTATCTGCGTTGGTGTTGAACGATGTGCCGTATGAAAAGTGGTAAGAGCTGGTTGGTGTGGGCTGGTACAGCACACCGCCGCGATAACTCATTGCACCAATCGACATCTTTGCGTTGGCTGTGCCGGTGAGCGCACCCGCCGCGTTGTAGGTCAACTGGTTGAAGTCACCCTTGAAGGTGTCATAACGCAAGCCACCCAGCAACTTCCATTGCGGCGCGACCTGAACCAGATCCTGAACATAAACACCCATGGCTCTGGCCGAATAATTGCTCGAATCCCGATAGAGCGGCGACACGGCAAGGGTCCTGCCATCGTTAGGCCGGCCAATCACGGTGTTGCCCTTGTCATAGTTGGCGCCGATGCCGTTGCCGGCCAGGAAGCGGTTGGCACGCTCCTTGGCCGCATCAAAACCTGTCAGTATCTGGTGCTTCATCCCACCCCAGTTGTACTCGTTTGAATAATCGCTTTGCAGATAAGTATTGGTGAACTGGTCCTTGCGGGGAGTCAAACCCTGGCGACGCAACACGGTTGAAGGATTCAGATTAGCTGCTGTAACGGTAACGGCATTCAATGCAGGCGCTGCGCCGTAAGCAGCATTTGTACTCCATTGCGCCCGGCCAAATACACCCGTCCGTACCTGGCTGCGCAACTCGCCGCCATCGTCAAACTTGTGCGTTTGCTTGAAGGTTCCGTAGGTCGCCTTGCCCAGCAAATAGTCGCTGTCGGTGCCGTAAAAATTGCCGGGATTGACGTTGGGAATATTTCCACCCAGATAACCCATGCTCGATTGCGGCACGTTGTCCACATTCAAATGAAACAAGCCAACGCTGAATTCGTCGCGTGTTCCGATTCCCCAGCTGTAAGTAGGCGCAATCCCGTACTTGGCGACTTTTGCACCACCGTTGTCCGCCCTGTTACCCATCACGTTGATGCGCAAGGCGGCCTCCTCACTAGTTCTGACATTGAAGTCGCCCGTTGTGCGCACATAACCGCGAGAGCCGATGGTGGTCTCGACATCATTCTGGTCAGCAAGGAACGGCTGCTTGGTCACCTGATTGACAACGCCACCCGTGGAGCCCCGCCCAAACAACATGGATGCAGAACCACGCATGATCTCTATGCGATCGTAGTTAAAGGTGTCGCGGTCGTATTGCGAGGGATCACGCATGCCGTCGATCAACAAATCGCCGACGGTCGAGATTGAAAATCCGCGCAAGCGGATGTCCTGATCGGTTCCGTTTTCGGTAGCCGAGAAAGTGATGCCTGCCGTGTGATGGAGTGCTTCTTTAAGCGTGTCCAGCTTGCGGTCATCAATAAGCTTCTCTGTGATGACGCTCAGCGACTGCGGTATGTCGCGAATATCCTGGTTGCCCTTGCCGATGGTGCTCCTGGTTGTCTGCAGCGCATCCTTGCCCTGCGGTGCTTCCGCCTTCTCCCTGACAGTAACTGTCGAGAGAGTTTTTTCGGTAACGCCATCAGGTGCAGCGCTGCTTTGAGCCCAGCCGCTTACCGAGGCTGCGAGCATCAATGCGCCCAAGGGGAAAGACGCGATGTCTGCGGTATTCGACGGCCTCGTGGATGAGGCTGGGACAGCTGCCGTGACTGCAGGAGTAGGCAGTGATTTTTTATTGCCAGAGCGGCGTGCGCTCTTTATTGAAGGATATGCCAAGGTAATTCCAAGCGCGACCCCGCCAGCTGGCGTGGGTAAGTTTGCAAAACGAGCTTTGGCTGGACTTTGCTGCTTTGAACAAGTTGGCTGACTCTCGGATGAGTAGCAGATTCTACATTTAAATAAGAATGATTCGTACTTAGATTGTTAAAAATCTGCGGCAGAATTTGAGATGTTTTTCCACCAGCAGTTAGATACGAGGACGGTATTTGAATCGTCGCAGGCAATAAAAAAGGACTCCGATTTCTCGCGAGTCCTTGCATGTCCTGTATCTGAAAAGTCTTGGTGGGAGATGCAAGTTTCGAACTTGCGACCCCTGCAGTGTGAATGCAGTGCTCTACCCCTGAGCTAATCTCCCTTGAGTCAGCCTAGAATTATATGCTGTTTATTTCCTGTCGCGATCAGTCAATATGCCCGGTTTCAAGAACACGCCAAATGGTTTTGCCTTTACTCGACTTGTCTATATCGGCCAGCAATTTGTCGTGATCAGCCAATTCGTGTTCATTGGCCATCAGTAGAGGCAAGGTAAACAGGCTTAAATCCACGACCGGTACGGCAATGTCGTTTTGCGCCGCAGTGCCGGCGTCCATCATCAGGCTGTTCTGGCCGCGCGTCAGGTTGATATACACATCTGCCAGCAGTTCAGCATCAAGCAAGGCGCCGTGAAGCGTGCGGCCGGAATTGTCCACTTCAAGGCGATCACACAACGCATCCAGTGAATTGCGCTTACCAGGAAACATCTCCTTGGCCATCATCAGGCTGTCAGTGACTTTGCCGACACAGTGACGTATGGGTTGCTGGCCAATAAGTTCCAGCTCCTTGTTCAGGAAACTGATATCAAACGGCGCGTTGTGAATGATGATTTCAGCACCGCGCAAATACTCCAGCAACTCATCCACCACGGCCGGGAATTTGGGCTTGTCCTTCAAAAACTCATTGCTGATGCCGTGCACCTTGAGCGCATCTTCGTGACTGTCGCGCCCGGGATTCAGGTAAAAATGCTTGTTGTTACCAGTCAGTTTGCGGGCCACCAGCTCAACGCAACCAATCTCGATGATTCGGTCACCGTTTTCTGCAGAAAGGCCAGTGGTTTCAGTATCTAAAAAGATTTGACGCATGGGAAATGATCCTACAGCTTGCTTGTTAGTGCAGCTCTTTTGCGTGGTTTATGGTGTATTTCGGGATTTCTATGGTCACATCTGCTTGCGCCAGAACGGCCTGGCAACTCAGACGGGAATTAGGCTCAAGACCCCAGGCGCGGTCGAGAAGATCTTCTTCGCTTTCATCGGGTTCGTTGAGCGAATTGATACCTGCCCGCACTATGACATGGCAGGTTGTGCAGGCGCAACTCATGTCGCAGGCATGCTCAATGTTGATCTTGTTTTCCAGCAATGCCTCGCAGATCGACGTACCGGCAGGCGCCGTGATTTCCGCACCTTTAGGGCAGTATTCGGGATGGGGCAATATCTTGATGATGGGCATGGGTTCAGTCAGGCTTGGGCCGTTTTGTCGAGATTATTTTAGAGGGCTTCAATGTTTTTACCGGCCAGTGCTTGCTGGATGCCCCGGTTCATGCGCTCGGCTGCAAAAGCCTCTGTGCCTTTGCCCAGCGACTGCGTCGCCGCTTCAATGGCAGCAGCGTTACCATGTTCTCGCGCATATAGCAAGCCGGCTATCAAACTGTCGATCTGCGCACGCTCGCCAGGCTTCACCAGATCCGAATCGGCGGCCAGCGCGCCCCGGGTTGCAAGGATCATCCTGTCCGCATCAACCCTCGCTTCAGCCAGCGCACGCGCCTGCATGTCCTGCTGGGCGGTTGAAAAGCTGTCCTTCAACATCCGTGCGATGTCCTCGTCGGACAGGCCATAGGACGGTTTCACATCAATGCGCGCCTCGACGCCGCTGACCTGCTCTTTTGCGTTGACATTGAGCAGCCCATCGGCATCCACTGTGAATGTCACCCGAATACGTGCGGCGCCTGCCACCATGGGCGGGATGCCGCGAAGCTCAAAGCGCGCAAGGCTGCGGCAGTCAGCCACCAGGTCGCGCTCACCCTGCACCACGTGCAACGCCAATGCGGTCTGGCCATCCTGGTAGGTTGTGAAATCCTGCGCCATGGCTGTGGGAATGGTCTGGTTACGCGGAACGATGCGCTCCACCAGGCCGCCCATGGTTTCAATACCGAGTGACAGCGGAATGACATCGAGCAACAGCAAATCGCTGCCGGTATTGTTGCCTGCGAGCTGGTTGGCTGAAATCGCAGCACCCAGGGCGACGACCTCATCCGGATTGAGGTTGGTCAGCGGCTCGCGACCAAAAAAGCTGGCTACTGCTTTGCGCACCTGTGGCATGCGTGTCGAGCCGCCCACGAGGACAACGCCTTCAATGTCATCTTTGGCCAGTTTTGCATCCCGCAGAGCCTTGCGCACCGCGGTAAGTGTGCGTTGGGTCAGATGTGCGGCAGCGGTTTCGAAATCTTCAGACCGCATCTCGAAGTTGACCAAGACTTTGGCAAGCTGTACCGAGAACTGCACGACCTCTGCAGTTGAGAGCGCTTCCTTGCAGGCACGGGCAGCGCGTTGGAGTGCCGCCTTGTCCGTCGGGCTCAAGATATCCGCCGCAAGCCCGGCCTTGGCCAGCACCCAGTCCACCAATGCGCGGTCGTAGTCGTCACCGCCCAATGCAGAGTCCCCGCCGGTGGCAACCACTTCGAACACGCCTTGGCTCAGGCGCAGGATGGAAATGTCAAAGGTGCCGCCGCCCAAGTCATAAATGGCGTAAGTGCCTTCGCTGGCATTGTCCAACCCATAGGCAATGGCAGCCGCGGTCGGTTCATTGATAAGGCGCAACACATTGAGGCCGGCCAATTGCGCTGCATCCTTGGTTGCTTGGCGCTGGGCGTCATCGAAGTATGCGGGCACGGTAATGACTGCGCCGTAAATGTCGTCGTCAAATGTGTCTTCGGCCCGAAAGCGCAATGTAGCCAGAATCTCAGCGCTGATTTCGACGGGGCTTTTTTCACCGGCAACCGTTTGCAGCGTGACCATGCCTGGCTTGTCATTAAGTTCGTAAGGCAATTGGGCCCTGCTTGCAATGTCATCAATGCCTCGACCCATCAGCCTCTTCACGGACGAAATAGTGTTGCGCGGGTCATCAACCTGGGCGGCCAGCGCGGCAAACCCGATCTGACGGCGTTCGGCATCAAGGTAGCGCACGACGCTTGGCAAAATAACTCGGCCCTCGTCGTCAGGAAGGCATTCGGAAATACCATTACGCACGCTGGCCACCAACGAATGGGTGGTGCCCAAGTCGATGCCGATGGCGATACGCCTTTCGTGCGGGTTGGGCGTCTGGCCCGGTTCGGATATCTGGAGAAGTGCCATGTCGTTTTTCGTGAGGTTTTCTATTGTCCCAGCTGGTCGATGCGGGAATCCACCTCATGCGCAAATCGCTCTACAAACATAAGGCTTCTGACTTGCCGGGCGGCAGCGCTGAAGTCTTTACTGACATCAATCGATTGCTCTACTTTTAATAGCAGCTCCCGCCCATATTTCTTGGACTCCAGGGCTATTTCTTCCATTTTTTTAATATTTTCCGCGTCATCCAGAGCCTCACGCCATTCCATTTGCTGCACGAGGAAGTCCGTCGGCATGGCCGTGTTGTTCTCTGCATTGATGGCCGTTCCGTGAAGCTCACACAGGTAGGCAGCACGTTTGAGCGGGTCTTTAAGTCGCTGGTACGCCTCGTTGATACGGACCGACCACTGCATCGCTACGCGCTGGGCGGCCACACCCTGAGCTGCAAACCTGTCGGGATGCGCTTCACGCTGCAGATCCTTCCACTTCGCGTCAAGCACAGCGCGGTCCTGCGCAAATTGCGCCGGAATGCCAAAAAGTTCGAAGTCGGTGGATTGAAGATTCATTAACCGCATCCCTTTTCGGGATAGGAAGCGTGGCGAGCGGGTTTCAGGCTAGTCGTGGGTGCTCAAAGAAAACCGGAGCGTAACCGGGGCGTACTCAGGTACGTGAAGATTTTCATTGGGCTGCAACGACGCATCAAGCCCGCGCAGTAGCTTCATACCCGAAAAGACTCACCACAACCGCAACGGTCACGCTCATTCGGATTAATGAACTTGAAACCCTCATTGAGACCTTCGCGCACGAAGTCAAGCTTTGTGCCGTCAATGTAAGCCATGCTTTTCGGATCGACCAGCACCTTGACGCCGTTGTCTTCAAATATCACGTCTTCAGGTGCGATTTCGTCAGCGTATTCCAGCTTGTAAGCCAGGCCGGAGCAGCCAGTTGTCCTGACACCCAGCCGAACACCCACGCCCTTGCCACGCTTTGTCATGTAGCGGGTTACGTGGCGGGCGGCAGCGTCGGTCAGCGTTACGGACATTTAATTACTCGAATGGCTAAATGGGATGCGTGTGTTCACGCGAGCGCGGCGACAGCGTGCTTCTGCTTGTAATCGTTAACGGCCGCCTTGATGGCGTCTTCAGCAAGGATCGAGCAGTGGATCTTTACCGGTGGTAGTGCCAGCTCTTCCGCGATCGCGCTGTTCTTGATACTTGCAGCCTCATCAAGCGTTTTACCCTTGACCCACTCGGTGACGAGCGAACTGGACGCGATGGCCGAACCGCAACCGTAGGTCTTGAATCGTGCATCTTCAATCACACCGGTCAGTGGATTGACCTTGATTTGCAGCTTCATCACATCACCGCATGCCGGTGCGCCGACCATGCCGGTGCCTACGGAATCGTCGCCCTTTTCAAAGGAGCCGACGTTGCGGGGATTTTCATAGTGGTCTACGACCTTTTCGCTGTATGCCATTTTATTTACCTCTTTGGATTTTTACCTGTTGCGCTGCTTAGTGAGCAGCCCACTGGATGGTGGACAGGTCCACACCATCCTTGAACATTTCCCAGAGCGGGGAAAGTTCGCGCAGCTTGGCAACGTTTTCCTTGATGGTCGCGACTGCGTAGTCAATTTCTTCTTCAGTGCTCCAGCGACCTATCGTCATGCGCAGGCTGCTGTGGGCAAGCTCGTCGCTACGACCCAGGGCGCGCAGCACATAACTGGGCTCCAGGCTGGCAGACGTGCAGGCAGACCCGCTGGACACAGCCAAGCCCTTGATGCCCATGATGAGGGACTCACCTTCAACAAAGTTAAAGCTCATGTTGAGGTTGTGCGGCACGCGCTTTTCAGCGTGACCGTTCAAGAAAACTTCTTCAACATCCTTGAGACCGTTGAGCATGCGTTCGTGCAGGGCCTGGATACGCTTGTTTTCCATGTGCATTTCAGCTTTGGCAATGCGGTAGGCTTCGCCCATGCCGACGATCTGGTGCGTCGGCAAGGTGCCCGAACGCATGCCGCGCTCATGACCGCCACCGTGCATCTGCGCTTCAAGACGCACACGCGGCTTGCGGCGGACATACAAGGCACCAATGCCCTTGGGTCCGTAAGTCTTGTGTGAGGTCAGGCTCATCAAATCTACCGGCAAGGTCGCCAGGTCGATGTCCACACGGCCGGTGGCCTGCGCCGCATCGACGTGAAAGATGATGCCTTTTTCACGGCATAGCGCGCCTAGGGCTGCTATGTCTTGAATGACGCCGATTTCGTTGTTGACGAACAGGATCGAGATCAGAACGGTGTCGGGCCGAATCGCCGCTTCGAGCTTCGCGAGGTCGACCAGGCCGTCTTCCTGCACGTCGAGGTAGGTGACCTCGAAGCCTTGACGCTCGAGCTCGCGCATCGTGTCGAGCACTGCCTTGTGCTCGGTCTTCAGCGTGATCAGGTGCTTGCCGCGGGTCTTGTAGAACTGCGCCGCGCCCTTCAGCGCGAGATTGATCGATTCGGTGGC
>JANYFF010000438.1 GCA_025362825.1 Polaromonas sp.
TGCGGCTGGGCGACATCATCCAGACCACCGACCCGGTACTGGCACGCCAGCGCGACCAGCGCTTTCAGGCCGGGCAGCCCGAGATATTTGAGTTCCCCTCACCACGGCTGGGCCCCGGCGCGCTGGTGGGCAACCATGCCGCCGTTGGCCAGCCGTTTGCGCAGCCCACGCTGGCCAACGGGCAGTTGCTTGATGCACATCTGGGCAACCGCTTTGCCGTGATTGCCCGTGTCGCGCTGCTCAATGGCGTGGCGCAGATCACGCGCGAGGCCTGGCAGCAGGCCGGTGTGGTGCTGCTGCCTGCAACCGAGCCGGCGCTGTCCGACTGGCTTGACAAGCACAGCGTCGATGCGATCATGCTCAGGCCCGACCGCTATATAGCGGGTACCGCCACATCACCCGAAGAACTCGATGACATCACGGCCGGCCTGTTTGCGCTTGATGCCCAACCCTGCTGAATTCCCTTCATGACCGACAAATCCCTGTCCAGCCTGGGCCGCATGCTCAGCGTGCTGGACCTGTTCTCCGAGCAGCAGCTCACCTGGACAGCCGAGGCCATTACTGAGGCATTGCAGGTGTCGCTGCCTACCGGCTACCGCTATGTGAAGATGCTGGTCGACGCCGGCCTGCTGCAGCGTGCGGCCGACTCGCACTACACGCTGGGCGCACGCATAGTCGTGCTTGACCACTACATCCGGATGGCCGACCCGGTGCTGCAGCACGCCACGCCGTTTATGGCCGAGCTGGTGGACCACACCGGCTTTGACTGCGTGATCTCGGGCCTGTATGGCCAGCAGGTGCTCGATACCCACCGCGAATTTGGCAAGGCTCCAGCGATGCTGAGCTATGGCCGTGGCCGGCCGCGCCCGCTGTTTTACGGCGCCGCACCCAAAGTCATCCTGTCGTGCTTCACGCCGGCCCAGTTGCACAAGGTGTTTGACCAGAACACGAGCGACATCGCACGCGCCGGCCTGCCCGCCGACTGGAACGCCTTTCGCAAGTACTACAGCGTCATCCGCAAGGCCGGGCATTACTTTTCAAACGGCGAGCTAGAGCCCAATCTGGCCGCGCTGGCAGCACCCCTGCAAAAAGCCGATGGCACGATACTGGGCGCCATATCACTGGTCACCACCGTGCAGCGCATGGCAGTGATGGACATGCCCAGGCTGACGCAGCTCATCACGCGCGCAGCACAGGAAATCACCACGCGTATTCCCTGAACTCTTATCTATTTTTATTTATCAATACCAAGGAGACTCCCATGAAACTCATCAGCTTTTTAAACAACAACACACCCTCCTACGGCGTGGTGCTCGGCGACGATGTACTTGACCTGCTGCCCATTCTGGGCGCCCAGGCAGCCGACCTGAAGGCGCTGATTGCCAATGACCTGGTGGGCGCCGCAGCAGCTGCCGTCAAAACCCACAAGCCAACGCTCAAATTCGCCCAGCTCAGCTTGCTGCCGGTGATCCCCAACCCCGACAAGATTGTCTGCGTGGGCCTGAACTATGGCGAGCATGTGCGCGAAACCGGCCGCGAGATCACTGAATTCCCTGCGCTGTTTCTGCGCGTCAACGACTCCCAGGTCGCCCACGGCCAGGACATTATTCGCCCGCCAGAGTCCCACAGGCTCGACTATGAAGGCGAGATTGCCGTCATCATCGGCAAGGGAGGCCGTCGCATCAGCGAAGCTGACTCGTGGAGCCACATTGCCGGCTACAGCTGCTACAACGACGGCAGCGTGCGCGACTGGCAGGTCAACACCACGCAATGGACAGCGGGCAAGAACTTCTGGCGCACAGGTGGCTTTGGACCGTGGATGGTGACAGCCGACGAGATTGCACCCGACCAGAAAATGACGCTGGTGACGCGCCTGAACGGCGTTGAGCTGCAGCGCGCCACCACCGACATGATGATTCACAGCATCCCGCGTCAGATTGCCTACATCTCGACTTTCATACCGCTGCAGGCCGGCGACGTCATCGTGACCGGTACACCAGGCGGCGTGGGCAACAAGCGCACACCGCAGCTCTTCATGAAGCCCGGCGACATCGCCGAAATCGACATCGACGCCATCGGCATTTTGCGCAACGGCGTGCGGGACGAATAAGCATGCGCAGCATAGCCAACCCCGGCCGCCGCCGTGTGGTAGCCGCGCTTGCAGGCGGTCTTGCAGTGGGGCTGGGCGCACTCACGCCGCTGGCAGCGCAGACCACCGCCTGGCCCAACAAGCCCATACGCCTGCTGCTGGGCTTTGCGCCCGGTGGCGGCTCTGACATAGTGGCCCGGCTGATTGCGAAGCCGCTGGGCGAGCGCCTGGGGCAAAACGTGGTGGTAGACAACAAGCCAGGTGCCGGTGGTAATATTGCCGCCGAGATGGCTGCGCGTGGCGTGCCCGACGGCTACACCCTGGTGCTGCTGCCCAGCGGCCACGCCAGCAACGCGGCCATGAAAAAAAGCCTGCCATTTCACCCGGTCAATGACTTTGCCTGGGTGTCCACCATCACCACCTATCCGCTGGCGCTGTCGGTGATGCCGGGCTCGCCCATCAAGTCCTTCCCCGACCTGCTGCAGCGCGCCAAGGCTGACCCTGGCGGTATCTCGTATTCATCGGTCGGCGTGGGCAGTGCATTGCATCTGGTCGGCGAGTGGATCGCGTCAGAAGCAGGCGTGACGCTGAACCACATTCCCTTCAAGGGCGGCACCGCGCCATTGACTGAACTACTGGCCGGCCGGGTCGATGTGATGATTGACACCATGACGCTCACAGCGTCGCTGCTCAAGGACCAGCGCGTGCGCGTACTGGCCGTCACCGCACCCAAAGGCGGTAGCAAACTGCCAGGCGTACCCGCAGTGGCCGACTACCTTCCGGGCATGGTGTTTGAGTCGTGGCTGGGCATCGCCGCGCCCCCCGGCACACCACCAGCCATCATCGAGCGCATCAACCGCGAACTGCGCGCCGTGCTGGAGCAGCCCGACGTGCGCGAGCGTCTCATAGGCTTTGGTGGCAGCCCGCAAGCCAGCACCCCGGCAGAATTCAGGGCCCGTGTTGAGCACGACATCGACAGCCTGCGCAAGGTTGCGCAGCAGCGCAAAATAGAGGCCGAATAGCAGCCTGACCGGACTCTTGCCGCAGCCGGATCAAACCCGCTCAAGCACCAGCGCGATCCCCTGCCCGACGCCAATACACATGGTGCACAGCGCGTAGCGGCCGCCGGTGCGGTGCAGCTGGTTGACGGCTGTGGTGGCCAGGCGTGCGCCGCTGGCACCGAGCGGGTGGCCCAGAGCAATCGCACCGCCGTTGGGATTGACACGTGGGTCGTTGTCCTGCAAGCCCAGCAGTCGCAGCACCGCCAGGCCCTGCGCGGCAAACGCTTCGTTCAGTTCAATCACATCCATTTGCGCCAGGCTGAGGCCGGTCAGCGCCATCACCTTTTCTGTCGCCGGTGCGGGACCTATGCCCATGATGCGCGGCGGCACGCCTGCTGTCGCCATGCCGACGATGCGCGCACGCGGTGTCAGGCCGTTTTTGGCGGCGGTAACTTCATCAGCCAGCAGCAAGGCGCAGGCGCCGTCATTGACGCCGGACGCGTTGCCTGCGGTGACAGTGCCGTCGGGGCGCACTGCCCCCTTGAGTTTGGCCAGCGCTTCCATAGAGGTTTCGCGTGGGTGCTCGTCCTTGCTGACAACGACCGCACCGCCCTTTTTTTGCGGAATGATCACCGGTGTGATTTCTGCGTCGAAGTAACCGGTCTTCTGCGCGGCCACGGCCTTCAGCTGGCTGGACAGTGCCATCTTGTCCTGGTCTTCGCGGCTGATGTTGTACTCAGCGGCAACGTTTTCTGCCGTCTCGGGCATCGCGTCTACACCGTACTTTTCCTTCATCAACTTGTTGACGAAGCGCCAGCCGATCGTCGTGTCGTACATCTGCGCAGCGCGGCTGAAGGCGCTCTCGGCCTTGCCCATGACAAAGGGCGCACGGCTCATGCTTTCAACGCCGCCGGCAATCATCATGGTCGCCTCGCCGGATTTGATGGCGCGCGCTGCAGTGCCAATGGCGTCCATGCCGGAGCCGCACAGGCGGTTGATGGTGGCGCCGGGCAACTCCAGCGGCAGACCGGCCAGCAAGCTGGCCATGTGCGCGACGTTGCGGTTGTCTTCACCGGCCTGGTTGACACAGCCATACATCACGTCCGTCACGG
>JANYFF010000443.1 GCA_025362825.1 Polaromonas sp.
GTGAGCGCAATTCATGTGCTGCATCGGCGACAAAATTTTTCTGCGCATCGAAGGCGCCGCGCACCCTGCCAAACAGCAGGTTCAGCTCGTCCACCAGGGGGCGTACTTCGTCGGGCAGGTCGTCACTGGCGAGCGGTGAAAAATCATCCGCAGCCCTGCCTGCGACCTGACGGCGCGCGCGCTCTATGGGCGCGAGAGACCGGTTGATCACCCACCAGACCGCCAGCATGAGCAGCGGTGTGAGCAGCGCAAACGGCAGCACGGCTTTGACGGCCAGCGCTTGTGCCCGCTCGCTGCGTGCGCTCAAATCCTGCGCAATCTGAACGGTCTGCAAAGGCGTTTGCAGCGAATAGACGCGGTAGCGGTTGCCGTTGGCCTGCACATCCGAAAAGCCCAGTACCGCACGCGG
The DNA here is from genome assembly GCA_025362825.1 of Polaromonas sp. GTDB lineage: Bacteria > Pseudomonadota > Gammaproteobacteria > Burkholderiales > Burkholderiaceae_C > Polaromonas. The sequence continues at coordinate 410 of JANYFF010000443.1, forward strand.
TGGCAGGGCTGACGGTGTTGAGCGAAACAGCGGCGTGCCGTCCTGGCCCCATATCTGCACATACAGGTCAAACCCGGCTTCACCGGCAATCTCTTCAAGCGGCATGCCCAGCGGCACGCCGCTGCGCATGGAGCGCGCCACCTGCTGCAGGTGGTCGTCAAACATTGCATCGGCCTGCTGTAACGCGCCGCGGTAGGCTGTGATGGCCTGCAACACAGCGGCCAGCAGAATCGCCACCAGCACAAACCAAAGCAACCGTCCCCTCAGGGAATGTGACGCTGCGGCCTTCATTCTTTGGGTACCAGGTAGCCCAGCCCGCGCACGGTCTGGATCACGTCGTTGCCGAGTTTTTTGCGTACCCCGTGGATATAGACCTCAACAGCATTGCTGCTGACGTCGTCTTTCCAGCTGAAGAGCTTTTCTTCGAGCTGTGCGCGTGACAGCACCACGCCGGGGCGCGACAGCAGCGGTTCCAGCACCGCCCATTCGCGTGCCGACAGCGACACAGGTTGCCCGTGTACCGCGGCTTCACGGGTTGCCGGGTTCAAGCTGACACCCTTGTGCTCAAACGCCGGCTCTGCGCGGCCCGCGCTGCGGCGCAGAAGGGCGCGTATGCGTGCCAGCAATTCGTCGGTGTCATAGGGTTTGGCAACGTAATCGTCAGCGCCTGCATCCAGCCCGGAGATGCGGTCGCTGATGCCGTCACGAGCGGTGGCAATCAGCACCGGCACCGTGCTGTGGCGTGCACGCAAGGCACGCAGCACGTCCAGGCCGTCAAGTTTGGGCAGGCCTAGGTCCAGCAGCACCAGGTCGTACTGCGCGCTGCGCAGGGCCTGGTCGGCCATGGCGCCGTCGCGCACCCAGTCCACGGCGTAGTGCTCGCTACGCAGCACGTGCAATACCGTCTCACCGATCATGGCGTCGTCTTCAACCAGCAGCAAGCGCATGTACCGTCCTTTCAACTCCAGAGTATCAGCCCCGAGACTTAGTGCAATCTTAGGCGACGCATTACCACGCTCCCGCACCGCGGTCGCCGTCAGACCGTAAGATCACGCCCATGACAGTTTCTGACGCGGCATCGCCAGCGCAACCATCGAGCAGTTCGCGCGCTGCAGTCCTTACCGTAGCGGGTGTTTTTTTCCTGTTGCTGCTTGACAGTTCCATCCTCAACACATCGTTGCCACAGGTGGCCCGCAGCATGGGTGTGCAACCGTTGGCGCTGAGTCCGACCATCACCGGCTATCTGCTGGCATCGGTGGTGGCGATGCCCTTGTCGGGCTGGTTTTCAGGCAAATTTGGTGCGCGCCGCGTGTACCTGTTCGCCATCGCGCTGTTCATGCTGGCATCGGCTGCCTGCGGCGCCTCGGGGTCGCTCTGGCAACTGATTGCGGCGCGCGTGTTGCAGGGCGCAGCGGGTGGCTTGATGTTCACGGTAGGCCGCACCCTGGCCTTACGTGACGCTCCAAAATCCGAGCTGCTGTCTATCACCTCGCTGCTGGTCTGGCCGGCCCTGCTGGCGCCCGTGCTGGGCCCGCCGTTGGGCGGTCTGATCACCACCTATGTGTCCTGGCGATGGAATTTTCTGCTCAATGTTCCGTTGGGATTTGTTGCGTTGGCGTTGATCGCCCGGCATGTGCCACCGGACAGTGTGGTGCAGCGCCTGCCCATGGACTGGCCGGGCGCGATATTGACAGCGACGGGCCTTGCCCTGCTTTTTGGCGGCCTTGAAATGACCGTGCTGGCCGCGTCCGAGCATGGTCGCTGGCCAGCCGCAGCAGGCCTGGTGACTCTGGGCGGCGCACTGCTAGCCTTAGCCTTCACGCACCTCAAGCGAACGCCGCATCCGGTGATCAGCCTTGAGCCGCTCAAAGCCAATACCTTCAGGCTGGCAACCGCTTCTGCAGGCACCTATTCGGCGGCCTGCGTGCATGCCACGCCTTACCTGCTGCCGCTGGGCCTGCAGCTCGGCTTTGGCCTGAGTGCGGCTGCCGCCGGGGCCATGATGCTGCCCTACTTTCTGGGTAACCTGGCCATGAAATCAGTCACCTCGCCCATTCTTCGCCGCTTCGGCTTCAGGCAGGTGCTGCTGGTGGATGGCGTGATGGCTATGGGGCTGGTGGGTGGGCTCGGGCTGCTGACACCGCAAACACCTTTTCCTTTAATTGTGCTGGTGTTGGTTCTGGCCGGTGCGTCCAGGTCGATGTTGTTCACGGCCATCAACACCATGGCTTTTGTGGATGTGAACAATGCCGAGCGCGCCATGCCGCCACGCTGACGTCGATATCACAGCTGCTCGGGCAGACGCTGGGCATCACGTTCTCGGCCCTGCTGCTGGCGGTCGCCCAGATCATGCATGCCGGTACGGCGCTCGGTGCGGCAGATTTCCGGATTGCGTTTACAGGCGTGTGCGTGCTGGGTCTGCTGAGCCTGCTGCCCTACCTGACGCTATCGCCGCAGGCGGGGCACGAGGTTATAGGCCAGCTGCCGAGGCGTTGATCAGCTCGCCAGCTTGAGGCGTGTCCGGTGTCGCGCCACCTGCGCACGCACCTGCACCGGCGCTGTGCCGCCCAGGATGTTGCGGGCATTGAGCGAGCCGCGCAGGCTCAGCACGTCATACACGTCTTTTTCAATTTTCGGGTTGAATTCCTGCAGCACTGCCAAGGGCAGTTCCGACAGGTCGACCCCGTGGGCGATGGCCGCCTTGACGGCGTGCGCCACGGCTTCATGTGCATCGCGAAACGGCAGGCCCTTTTTCACCATGTAATCTGCAAGATCCGTCGCTGTGGCATAACCGCGTAGCGCTGCGCGCTCCATGGCCTCGGGTTTGACGCTGATGCCGCCCGAGCGCACCCCTGTGGCGGGGTCGAGCTGGCCGCCGACCATTTCGGCGAAAATGCGCAGCGTGTCTTTCAGGGTATCCACCGTGTCGAACAGCGGCTCCTTGTCTTCCTGGTTGTCCTTGTTGTAGGCCAGCGGCTGGCCCTTCATTAGCGTGATCAGTCCCATCAGGTGGCCGACCACCCGGCCGGTTTTGCCGCGTGCGAGCTCGGGCACATCCGGGTTTTTCTTCTGCGGCATGATGGACGAGCCAGTG
>JANYFF010000451.1 GCA_025362825.1 Polaromonas sp.
CCCGCGCGCCAGCGGGGGCGTCGGCCAGCCCGAGCTCGACGTCGACCATCACGCTCGCGCCGACGCCGAGCACCTCGGCCAACGGCAGCCGGGCGCGTACGTCGTCCAGCTCGATCTCGGCCGCCAGCACCAGGCCCGGTGCGGCGGCATCGACGTCGTCGAGCGGCAGCCGGCGCGTGGCCCTCGGCAGCAGCCCGTCGAGCGCCGCGCCGATCCACGGCCACGCCTGGCGCGGCTCGACGACCGAGATGGCGTTCGCGGCCGCCGTCCGGTAGCGGCCGCCGGGCGCCCCGGTTGCCGAGCTGATAGTTCCCGCACATCCACGCCATGCCTGGAGCCTTAGCACTCTCGGGGGTCGAGTGCTAATATTTGTTGAACTGAAAGAAGGATTGGATGTCCGATACCACCATGAACACCTCTGTTGTGAATGCGTTGGCGGTCCGCGATCCGTGGGCCGTGGTCCCCTCGTTAGGCAACCTCGACGCCTACATCAGCGCGATCAACCGCGTGCCCTTGCTGACCCCCGAGGAAGAACAGGATTTTTCCCGTCGACTGCGCGCCACCGGCGACCTCGAAGCCGCCGGCCGACTCGTGGTCTCTCACCTGCGCCTCGTGGTCTCCATTTCGCGCAAGTACCTCGGGTATGGGCTGCCGCACGGCGACCTGATCCAGGAGGGCAACGTGGGCCTGATGAAGGCCGTGAAACGCTTCGACCCCGACCAGGGCGTGCGGCTGGTCAGCTACGCCATGCACTGGATCAAGGCCGAGATCCACGAGTACATCCTGAAGAACTGGCGCATGGTCAAGGTGGCCACGACCAAGGCGCAGCGCAAGCTGTTCTTCAACCTGCGCTCGATGAAGCAGAGCATGAAGGAAAACGCCGGCGACGTCGACACGCACCGCACGACGCTCACGCAGGGCGAGGTCGATACGCTTGCGAAGGCGCTCAACGTGAAGCGCGAGGAAGTGCTCGAGATGGAGACGCGCCTGTCGGGCGGCGACGTGGCTCTCGAGCCGCAGAACGACGACGGCGAGGAAAGCTACGCACCGATCGCGTATCTGGCCGACGACGCTGCCGAGCCGACCCGTGTGCTGGAAGCGCGCGGCCGCGACTGGCTCGCCACCGGCGGAATCGCGCTCGCGCTCGACGCGCTCGACCCGCGCAGCCGCCGCATCGTGGAAGAGCGCTGGCTCAAGGTCAACGACGACAGTTCGGGGGGCATGACGCTGCACGACCTGGCGGGCGAGTACGGCGTGAGTGCCGAACGCATTCGGCAGATCGAGGTTGCTGCGATGAAGAAGATGAAGCAGGCTCTCGCGCCTGCCGCATAGCCGCTGACGCAGGCGCCTCCCTCGGAACAGGGCTGCTCCCTCCCTGCTTCGCTCCGCGTTCCAACAAGGAGAGTTCGGCCCCTCTGGGGCCGTTTTCCTTGCACGTCTTTTTCAGAGTGCGGCGGCGAGCAGCTTGATGTCGGCGGCCAGGTTCTTCGGGTCGCCGCCGTAGGGCACGTAGAGTCGGACCTTGCCTGCCGGGTCGAACACGAACGAGGCGGCGCTGTGGTCCATGGAGTAGCTGCCGGGCGTCTTGCCGGGCGCCTTGGCGTAGAAGACCTTGAACTCCTTGGCCGCGGCCGTCGTCTGCTCGAGCGTGCCGCGCAACGCGGTGACGCCGGGGCCGAAGTTGGCGGTGTAGGCCTTGAGGATCTCGGACGTGTCGCGCTCGGGGTCGATGGTCACGAACACAGTCTCGACATCTGCGCCCTTGGGCCCGAGCGACTTGCGAACCTGCGTCATCTCGGCGAGCGTCGCCGGGCAGACGTCGGGGCACTGCGTGTAGCCGAAGAAAACCACGACGACCTTGCCCTTCCAGTCGGCCAGCGTGCGCGGCTTGCCGTCGACGTCGGGCAACTCGAGGCGGCGCGCGAACTCGGCGCCGGTGATGTCGGTGGCGTGGAAGGTGGTCGCTTCGCTCCTTCCCGGCATCAGCCCGCTGAGCTTCTCGCACGCGGCAAGCCCGGGCAGGAGCGCGCACGAGAGAACAGTCCGGCGACCGAGGTTCATGCGAACAACGGCCACAGATAGTGATCCAACAGCAGCGCGCCGAACAGCAGCGAGAGGTGCCAGATCGAGAAGCGAAAGGTCTTCTTCGCCAGCGCGTCGGAGTAGACGCGCCAGAGCCGCCACGCATAGCTGCTGAACATGACACCGAGCACGATCGCCGCGGCGAGGTAGATCGGCCCGCTCATGCCGGCGATGAAGGGCAGCAGCGTCGCGGCGAACAGCACCAGCGTGTAGAGAAACACGTGCAGGCGGGTGAACTCGTTGCCGTGTGTCACGGGCAGCATCGGCAGGCCCGCCCGTGCGTAGTCTTCCGCCCGGTACAGCGCCAGGGCCCAGAAGTGCGGCGGCGTCCAGAGGAAGATGATCAGGCACAGGATCAGTGCCTCGGACCCGACCTCGCCGCGCACCGCCGCCCAGCCGAGCACCGGTGGCATCGCACCCGACGCGCCGCCGATGACGATGTTCTGCGGCGTCAGCGGCTTGAGGATCAGGGTGTAGACGACCGCGTAACCGACGAAGGTGGCAAACGTCAGCCACATCGTGAGCGGGTTGACCCACACATACAGGATCCACGAACCGACGGCACACAGCCCGGCGGAGAAGGCCAGCGTGAGCGGGTTGCTGAGTTGCCCCTGGGCCGTCGGGCGCCAGGCGGTGCGGTGCATGCGGGCATCGATCTGCTGCTCGACGAGGCAGTTGAAGGCCGCCGCGGCGCCGGCCACCAGCCAGATGCCGGCGCAAG
>JANYFF010000456.1 GCA_025362825.1 Polaromonas sp.
GGCGGCTGGACATCGACTCCATCGGCTTGCTGGTGCTGACGCAGGACGGCCGCGTCGCCCGGCAGCTGATTGGCGAAGATTCGCTGATGGAAAAAGAATACCTGGTGCGTGTCAGCCTGGGCCTGGGCGGGGAAAGCAGCAATGTGCAGGCTGTTTTTCCACCAGAAAAGCTGGCGCTGCTGTGCCACGGCCTCAGCCTGGACGGCCAGCCTTTGCGCCCCGCACAGGTCAGCTGGCAAAACCCCGAGCAGTTACGCTTTGTGCTCACCGAGGGCAAAAAGCGCCAGATTCGACGCATGTGTGAGCAAGTCGGGCTGTTTGTCACGGGTCTCAAACGCGTGCGCATAGGCCGCGTCAACCTCGGGCACCTGCCGGTTGGGCAGTGGCGCTACCTGATGCCGCACGAGAGCTTCTGAGCCAGCGCTGCCAACGCCCCCCGCGGTTGACCGTCAGATCAGGCCGGGCTTACCCCGGCGCTGCCTAGACGCGCAAGAACTTCGCTGACGGATGCTGTGTCGTGTTGCGCGTGCCCCTGCGCCATGGCCGCGCTGTAGACTGGAACGCAAGCACTGAACAACGGCGTCGCGCAGTCCACGGCATCGGCCATCTCTCCAATGACCTGCATGTCCTTCTGCCAGACCTCTACCCGCATGGTGGCCGGCTCATACTCATGCCGGATCATGAACGGCACCCGCAGGCGCATGACACCCGTGCCGATGACAGGGCTGTTGCCAAACAGATCAAGCACCTGCTGCGGATCCAGACCCATCTTGCGGGCGAAGTTGACCGACTCCGCACATGCCACGTTGTAAATAGCCACCAGATGATTGGCTGCAAATTTCATTTTTGTGCCGTTGCCAAAAACGCCGACATAGGGTGTGTTGTCGGTAAAGACCTGTAGCATTGGGCGTACTGTTTCAAATGCCTGCGCACTGCCGCTGCAGAAGACGGTCCAGGCGCGTTCCTTCATCCGGACAGCCGTTCCACTGATCGGGCAGTCGAGCAGTTCAACGCCGGCGGCCCGGAGCAACTGCTGCGCCTGCAGCTTGTCTTGCATCGGCAGCGTGCTGGTTTCCAGCACGATCAAGGGGCGGACCGGGTTTCTGCTGGCGGCCGTCATGGCCAGCAAACCGGCTGTGGCCGCAAGGGAGGCCGATGTTGACAGCGAAATGATGACGATGTCCGATGCTTCGGCCACTTTGCCGGCATCAGCCAGTACCTCACCGCCAGACTCTGCAAGGCGCCCTGTTGCGGCCGCCGACACATCGTGGCCATTGACCCGGTAGCCGGCCTTGAGCAGGGCCTCGGCCATGGCGCCGCCCATGATGCCCAGTCCAATGACGCCGACGACGGATGTAGTTGTTGCTGCAGTGCTCATAGTGCTTTCCAGGCCATTTGTGATGTCCATTTTTCCGATTTCAATGTGCATGACAGAGCCATCAATCAGCCTTGATGTTGGCGGATTTGACGACAGCGCCCCATTTCGCGATTTCAGTCTTGATGTAGGCACCGAAGTGTTGCGGTGAATCAGCCACGGCAATGGCGCCCTGTGCCAGCAGCTCTGCCTCCACATCCTTTTGCTTGAGGATCTGAACGATCTCCTGATTGAGTTTTGCAATGATGGGCTGGGGCGTGCCTGCTGGCGCCACGATGCCAATCCACGAATAGGCTTCATAGCCCGGTACACCGCTTTCTGCAATGGTGGGGACGGCTGGCATGGACGACAGACGCTGCGCACTCCCAATGGCAATCGCGCGCAGACGCCCCTGCTGCACCAGCGGCAGTACCGACGGGATGCTGCTGTACAGCATCTGCACCTGCCCGGCGAGCAGGTCCGCCACGGCTGGCCCCTGGCCTTTGTAAGGGACGTGCACGGTGTTGACCTTGGCCAGGGAGTTGAGCAACTCGCCAGCCAGGTGGCCGGAGTTTCCGCTGCCGGGCGAGGCAAAAAACAGGGTTCCGGGCTTTTGCCGTGCCAGCGCCAGTAGCTCGGGCATGGTCTTGGCCGGCACCGATGGATGCGTCACCAGCAGCAGCGGGTAGATTACCATGTTGGTGATGGGCTCAAAATCCTTGACCGGGTCGTAAGCCAGTTTGTCGTAAAGACTGGGATTGACGGCCATCGGGCCTGCTGCCGCAATGCCCAGCGTATAACCGTCAGGGGCGGCCTGCATGACTGCCGAAAGGCCAACAATGCCATTGGCGCCGGCACGATTGTCCACGATGACGTTCTGGCCCAGCCGGGAGCCCAGCTTTTGCGCCACCAGGCGCGCAATGATGTCGTTGCCCCCACCCGGCGGGAAGGGGACGATCATGCGGATGGGTTTGGCTGGATAGCCCTGTGCAAAAGCCGCAGCCGCGACAAGCGTTGTCAGTGCAAGCAGCGTGCTGGCGGTACGGCGAAGGAAGATAGCTGTCATGGTTGTCTCCAGGATTTAACGAAGGGGAAGCCGGCGGACGGTATGTGTCTGGGAAACCCGGCTATTGCCAGCACAACATTTATTTTTAAAGTCCTATAGAGGAGTATAGGTTTAAATATGCGGAGATGGTGCAGGCGATAATCAGTAAAACGGCAATCTCTGCCCCTGTTTCATGCCATGACCGCTATTTCCGCTGCTCCTGACAGTCGCTTGCCCCGCTATCTCCAGATACGCGACGAACTGATGCGCCGCATCTGTGCCCGGGCGTGGGCGCTCGATGAAGCCCTTCCGGCCGAAGACAAACTGGCCAACGAGTTTGCGGTTTCCATCGGCACGATGCGCAAGGCGCTTGAGGTGCTGGCCTCAGACGGGATTGTTGAAAGGGTTCACGGGCGAGGTACCTTTGTAACGCGTGCTTTCGAGCGTATTTCTATGATGCGCTTCGTACAGTTCAGCGACGACGAAAAGCGCGAACTGCCGACCACCCGCAGCTTGGCCGTAGAGGTGATAGCCGGGCCGGCAGAGGCGCGAGCCCGGCTCGGTGTGGAGCCTGCGGACAAGTTGCTTTACATCCACCGCATCCGCTGCTGCGGCGACGAGGTCATCCTCAACGAGCATGTCTGGCTGCCTTACACGCGCTTTGCGGGCCTTGAAGACTATCTGCAAAAAACATCACCATCGCTGCTTTATCCGGTCTATGACACCATGTATGGCGCGCTGGTGTCCCGCGCAGCCGACGCACTGTCCATCGCCGCGCTTTCAGAGGGCGATGCTGCCGTTTTCAAGCTGCCGGCCGGCACCCTTGCTGTACGTATCAAGCGCCTGATGATGGATCACGCCGACAAGCCCATCGAATGGCGGGTTTCCTATGTCACGACGGGGCGTTTTCACTACGCGGTTGAAATTCGCTGACGCCCCCGGCTTTCCTTTATCCGCAGACCTTTCATCAACCCGGGATTTTCAATGACCACCGTGTCCACACTTTCTCTTTCGCAGGCCAACCAGATCATCGAATCAGCGCTGCAAAAATCTGAATCCGCAGGCTACAAACCCATGGCCGTTGTGGTGCTTGACGCGTCTGGCGACATCCGCGCTGTGCAGCGCCAGGACGGTGCCAGCATGTTCCGTGTGGATGTTGCAAAGGGCAAAGCCTGGGGCGCGGTTGCGATGGGCAGCTCAAGCCGCTTGTTGGCACAACGCGCCAAGGACAACCCGAATTTCTTTTTGTCGCTGGCGGCAACGTCGAATGGCCGCTTTCTGCCCCAGCCAGGCGCTGTTTTGATACGCACCCCGACGGGTGAAATCCTGGGTGCTGTGGGCGCCAGCGGGGGCACCGGAGATGAGGATGAGCTGATTTGCAAGCATGGTGTGCAAGCCGCAGGACTGGTTGCTGGCGACTGATGGAATTTGCCGTCTTTTGCTATCGAATAAATAGCTAAATACGCCCGCTTAGCGGGGGCAGAAGGCCTTTTTGAGGCAAGGAATGGCCTGCAAACGGGTTTTTGGGCCTGCAAGGGCTTGCTGCAACTAAATTATTGCCTAATTCGTGCTGGAGCCCTGGTGCTTTCTATGCTCCGAGCTATGTAATTAATAGCAAGCAGCTGCCTGCACCAGCTTTTCAGGATGCCGACCCCAGACGCCCGTAATTTCGCCACAATCGGGGCATGTCCAAATCCATCCCACTTGGCGCGGCCTCGGCCCCCCTGCTGACCAGGTTGCCGACCTGGCTGCATTTTTCAGATATTCAGGGGCTGGCGCAGCTGGCTACCCAGGGTGTGCTGGGCGTGGCGGGCCTTGCCGAAACGGTGCAAGGCAATGTGTACAAGGCGGTGGCGGCCACGCTGCCGGGGGGCTCGAAATTTGTAGATCGCTCACCCGGATCCAGCGGCGTCAAGCCTTTTGGCATCACCGGTCTGGTTTATGGCGGTGTCCGTGTCATCGCGCGGCTGACCGGTGGCACCGCCAATGCGGTGCTGTCGCGGGTTGTGCCGCTGGCGGGCACGCGGGCTTCATCACCGCAGCGCGAAGCCATGTTGTCGGCCATCAACGGCGTGCTGGGCGACCAGCTTGTTGCAACCGCCAATCCGCTGGCCATCACCATGCAGTTACGCCGTGATGGTGAGGCGTTGCCACTTCTCAAGGCCGCGCTGGCCCAGCGTTTGCCGAAGGCAACCGGGAAAATCCTACTGGTGATCCACGGGCTGTGCATGAATGATTTGCAATGGACGTCCGGCGGCCACAACCATGCCGACGAACTCGCGCGCGAACTCGGTTATACGCCGGTTTACCTGCACTACAACACGGGCTTGCACACGGCCACCAATGGCGCGCAACTTGCCGCGGTGCTGGAGCAACTGCTGCCCGCCTGGCCGGTACCGGTAACGGATTTGACCCTGCTGGTACACAGCATGGGCGGACTGGTCGCACGAAGCGCCTGTCAGCAGGCGGAAGAAGGCGGCATGGCTTGGCGGAGGCACCTGAAAAATATCATTTTTCTTGGCACGCCGCATCACGGCGCACCGCTGGAGCGGCTGGGCAATTGGCTCGACGTGGTGCTGGGTAGCAATCTGGTCACCCGGCCGTTTGCCAAAATAGGGCAGGTGCGCAGCAGTGGCATCACTGATTTGCGTTATGGCCATGTGTTGCCCTCCGGCATTGACGATGCGGACCGTTTCGAGATGGCGCCTGACACGCGCGAGCCCCTGCCGCTGCCGGAGGGTGTGTCTTGCTATGCGGTGGCCGCTACGACCTCCTGCCCCCCTGGGGATTTGAAGGACCAGCTTGTGGGCGATGGTCTGGTGCCCGTGCGCAGCGCGCTCGGTCAGCATGATGACCTCCGGCATACGCTGGGTTTTGCAGCCGACAACCAGTGGGTTGCTGCAGGCGTGAACCACATGGACCTGATCAAACTTCCAGAGATCACGGCGCATCTTCAGCGCTGGCTGCGATAAATTTCTGGAGATCATGAGTTATGGCACGACCAGCGCCCTAAAACTTCTGACGCTGCGAACAATAGACGTAAACTAATAAAAGGGAAAAATATAAATAATTCCAAAAAGCTTTTAAAATTTATCAATTTCAATATAATTGATAAAAATAATGATTTAATTATATTTAATCATGAAAGCATGGAATGTCAATTTTTGCAAAGCCACCCCGCTTTCCAAGGTAAGCGGCATGTGGCGCGCTTTTATATGGGAAAGCGTTGTAAGGCAGCAGTTATTGCTCCGCATATCCCCTGCTTCCCTCCGGGTGGTTTCGGGGCTGATTGCCCTGTCTTTTCTGGGTTTTCCCATAGCGTCGTTTGCCGATGCAAATGCGGCCAAATTGTCAATTTCTGCCACGGTGATCAAGCATGCCAGTTTGCAAGTGCTGGCGCAACCCACGTCTGTAGTGGTCACTGCTGCAGACATTGCGCGTGGCTATGTGGATGTAACCAGCCCCGCCCAGGTAGCTGTTCAAAGCAATACAGCCAGCGGCTATCTGTTGATATTTGAAAGTCAGGGAGAGTTTATGCGCCAGACCCTGGTCAAAGGCCTGGGGACGGAGGTGCTGTTGGGTACGTCCGGTGGTGGCGTAACGCATCGCCCATTAGCACGCGGCATGAGCAAGACCGTACATGATCTTGAATTTCGGTTTTTACTTTCAAACTCTGCACAGCAGGGTCTTTACGCATGGCCTTTCAGTTTGTCTGTGATGCCTCTTTGAGCACCTGAACCACGTTCGACAGGGTCAAGGTGAGTTTCTACAGACCAATTCACCCAGTTCAACAAAGGTTTCCGACGATGCTGGAATGGTCATCTCGATGCGACACGGTTTGCCATCCACAAAAGTCGTCGTCGCGAGAGTCCCAGGCTTAACATTATCGAGATAGAACTCCCCCCTGCGTCCTGTCCGCAACAACACCGGCTTGCCGCCTCCCAATAGGTTGGCTTCAATGAACTCAAGCGGTCGTCGTTGGCCCTGCTCCTCGATCTGAATAGAGCCGGTGAATGCCTGCAGCCGGGTGATCTCGAAATTGAGGACTGAGCCGCTTCGCAGCGATGGGGAGAGTTTTAATTTGACAATGGGAACAGAATATTCCATGGGCACTGACTCCGGGGAAATCGATACGTCGCTGTCGTAATAAGCGCTGAGCGTCGGAAGAAACAGTATGCCGCGCGAATCTGTCTTGCCCATGGCCTGTCCGTTGACGGAAACATCCACGCCAGGCAATGAATCGACCTTGACGATACCAAAGCTGTCCGTTATGGGTCGGCCGAAGCCCACCAATTCTCCGGCGTAGCCGACGCCTCCAGCCACTGAAAGGTTGTATCCCCGCGTTGATTGGCCCTGGCTGTAGGTGTTTATGGAACTGCCGCGAAAAATGGCCGCCGGCGCGTTGTACTGGATGCTGGACTGCGCGTTGTTGAGAGAGCCATTCGATCGGTCGGCAGAAGCCGTGAACCCAAGGCCCTCCCCGACCGGCTGGTTTTTCGTGAATTGAAAGGATTCGCCAGTTCCCCCCTGGTCTTTGCGCAGGTTTGCGGCTACTGAATAGTTGCCATCAAAGTTGTAGGTGAATCCAATGAATGCTTCGTTGCGGCTCTGCTGATCCTGATCCACATGGCTCAAGCGCGTTGTCAAGGACGACCGGCCGGAAAACAGCGGGAGGCTGTACGACAGGGCGGTCACGCGGCTCGCCACCGACGCTGTTGCGTTGACGAATTGGCCAGGCAAGGGCGCCGAGTTGCTGGAAGCCGCAGCGTAACTGAGGGAAACGGAACCTGCACCCGGTACGTTGTAGCCGGCTGACAATGAGGCGTCGTATTTTCGATTGCTGAAGGTCACGGGGCTACCCAGCATTGCGTAGCTTCCTGCCTCACGGCGCAACGTCGCGCCGAAGCTCCAGCGGCGCGACTGAAAGCTGTAATTTGCCAAAGCTGCCTTGCCGCTGACGCCGTCAAAGTTGCTGGCAGCAATCGTCACATTCAAAATGCCTGCATCGCCAAGAACGACGGTCGCCGAAGGCCCTGCATTGAGCAGACCTCGGGTGGCTTCAGCAAACCCGCCAACCGTGACTGCGTTGGTGAGGCCGTAGCGGTGAAAAGCTGAAAACGCGGTCGCACCGTAGTGATTGCTTCTGAGGCCATAGTCTTGGCGCAGCGCCCCAAGGCTGTAGCTGTAGTCGTGCAACCCTTGCGCCAGAGGCTGATCGCTGTAGTAAAAAGAGTAAT
>JANYFF010000470.1 GCA_025362825.1 Polaromonas sp.
CCTGAAAAGCTTGCCGCCTATTCCATCCCCCATACCAAGGTTGTTGAAGCCATCCAGAAGGCCAATCAGGAAGCTGGTGGCTCAGTGCTGGAACTTGGGGAGGCCGAGTACGTGGTTCGCGCCTCCGGATATCTGCAGAGCCTGGAAGACTTTCGGGCTGTCCCTTTGATGACAACACCCAGCGGGGTATCGGTGCGCCTGGGTGATGTGGCGCGTATCCAGATTGGCCCGGAGATGCGTCGGGGCATTGGTGAACTCGATGGAGAAGGGGAAGCCGCAGGCGGTGTGATCATCATGCGGTCCGGCAAAAACGCACTGGAAACTATCGCTGCGGTGAAAGCCAAAATCCAGACCTTGCAAGCCAGCTTGCCGAAAGGTGTGGAAATCGTGCCGACTTACGACCGCTCTGGATTGATCGAACGCGCCGTAGAGAACCTGACGCACAAGCTACTTGAGGAGTTTCTGGTTGTCGCCGTGGTGTGCTTTATCTTCTTGTTCCATCTTCGGTCGGCTTTCGTGGCCATCATCTCACTACCGCTGGGCATCGTGGCTGCCTTCATCGTCATGCACTACCAGGGCGTTAACGCGAACATCATGTCTCTGGGGGGTATCGCCATTGCCATTGGTGCCATGGTGGACGCCGCCGTGGTGATGATCGAGAACGCGCACAAACATCTTGAGCATTGGGGTCATGACCATCCCGGCGAAACGCTGCAGGGTGAGGCTCGCTGGCGGGTCATTGGCGACGCGGCGGCTGAAGTCGGACCGGCACTGTTCTTCTCGCTGCTCATCATCACGCTCTCGTTCATACCGGTGTTCACGCTGGAGGCTCAGGAGGGCCGCCTGTTTGCACCGCTGGCGTTTACCAAGACTTACGCCATGGCAGCGGCGGCAGGCCTGTCAGTAACGCTGATTCCCGTGCTCATGGGCTACCTGATTCGGGGACGGATTCCTGACGAGAAATCCAACCCACTGAATCGCCTGCTGATTGCCATCTACAGGCCGATGCTGGAAGTTGTGCTGCGTGCGCCCAAGCTGACCTTGCTGGTTGCGGCTGTCGTTCTGGTTATCAGCGCTTGGCCTTTTCAGCACATAGGCGGTGAATTCATGCCAAGGCTGGATGAAGGTGACTTGCTGTACATGCCGTCAGCCTTGCCGGGCTTGTCAACCGGCAAAGCCAGTGAATTACTGCAACAGACGGACAGGCTTATCAAAACCGTTCCAGAAGTGGCCAGTGTGTACGGCAAAGCTGGGCGCGCCGAGTCCGCTACCGACCCTGCGCCGATGGAGATGTTTGAAACGACGATCCAGTTCAAGCCCAAAGATCAATGGCGTCCGGGTATGACGCAGGACAAACTGGTCGATGAGCTGGACCGCATCGTCAAGGTCCCTGGCCTCTCCAACATCTGGGTACCGCCCATCCGCAACCGCATCGACATGCTGGCCACGGGCATCAAAAGCCCGGTCGGCGTGAAGGTGGCCGGCACTGACCTGGCGACCATAGACCGCCTGACCGGGGAGATCGAGCGCGCGCTGAAAGACGTGCCCGGTGTTTCCAGTGCATTGGCTGAGCGACTGACCGGTGGGCGCTACGTAGACGTGAACATCAAGCGTGACGCCGCCGCAAGCTTTGGACTCAATATCGCCGATGTCCAATCCGTGATCAGTTCAGCAGTTGGCGGAGAGAACATTGGCGAAACTGTTGAGGGCCTACAGCGTTTCCCAATCAATATGCGCTATCCCAGAGAACTTCGGGATTCCATCGAGAAATTGCGCAACCTGCCGTTTGTTACGGAGCGAGGTCAGCGCCTGGTGCTAGCAGACGTAGCCGAGGTCCGTATCTCCGACGGGCCACCCATGCTACGTAGTGAAAATGCGCGTCTCTCAGGGTGGGTCTACGTGGACATTCGAGGTCGCGATCTCCGCTCCGCCGTGAGGGACATGCAAGCGGCCGTCGCCGACAAGGTCAAGCTGCCGCCGGGGTATTCCATCTCGTGGTCGGGGCAGTTCGAGTTTTTGGAGCGAGCTACGGCCAAGCTAAAGGTAGTGGTGCCGTTCACGCTGCTGATCATCTTTGTGCTGCTATACCTGACCTTCAAACGCTTTGACGAAGCCCTATTGATCATGGCCACCCTGCCCTTTGCGCTGGTCGGCGGTATCTGGCTGCTTTACCTGCTCAGCTACAACCTGTCAGTGGCCGGAGCGGTTGGATTTATCGCGCTGGCGGGTGTTTCCGCCGAGTTCGGAGTCATCATGCTTTTGTATCTAAAGACAGCCTGGAATGACAAGCTCGATCAAGGAAAAACGACGACGGACGATCTGTTGGACGCTATCCGAGAAGGAGCGGTCTTGCGCGTACGCCCAAAAGCCATGACGGTCGCGGTCATTCTGGCTGGCCTGCTGCCCATCATGTGGGGCACAGGTACCGGATCGGAAGTCATGCAGCGCATCGCCGCACCCATGGTCGGCGGCATGATCACTGCGCCCTTGCTTTCAATGTTTGTAATACCCGCTGTTTATCTGCTGATGCGACGTCAGCGAACGACATATCGCACGGGATGGGCGTTCTGGAAACGGCGTCATGCGAAAGAGTGAATTCAGCCTGAATCTCTCTGCGCTAGCTGTACTGAGCGCCTTGCTTTTGCTTTACTCTGAAATTGTTGGTGCAACAGACGCTGGCATGCGCGGCCCAGGCATTGAAGCACTCTGCAAGGGATACGTTTTTCGCGGGCAAGGTCAGCTTGCGGACTTGTCTTTCACCACAAGAATTTTCAAAATAGCTCTTTTTCGAACATAACGGATTTGTAATTTGGCGCTCAGGGTGGCGTTGGCCCCAGGTTTTTAAAGTAGGAACCGTGATGCAAAGGTTGCATCGCAGTCATCCCATTGTTGGGGCGGCACTTTGCAAGTTGTTCTACAGGAGTCCTATCATGAAATCGAAATTTTTTGCTGCTACCGTTGTCGCCATTGCCGCTCTAAGTGGCGTTAGTGCATTTGCACAGGCCAATGTCCAGAATCGCCTGGAGGGCGAAGCTTCTACCCGGGTGACTTTTGACACCTCGCCCAGCAAGTTGACCCGGGCCCAGGTTCAGGCTGAATATTTGCAGGCACGTAGTAACGGCGCTTTGCCATCCAGCCCAGAGGTAAGTTTTGTTCCGGTTGTAGCCAGTGCAAGCAGCCTCACACGCGCTGAGGTGATTGCCTCGATAGGTAAAGTAAAAGCTCAATCTGGCGCTTTATGACGTAACGCAAAGCCAAAGAAGAGTCTCGCGACTGATGAAGCGACATACTGCGCTTCAACAGATGGCAGTCGGGAATTGTTCCCCCATCCCCTGAATGCCGCCTGGGACCACCTCGGCGGCATTTCCTGTTTTAGGGGTGTCCAGCTGCAAGCAGCAAATAGTTTTCACCTCTACGGCAGGTAGCAGCCCAAAGGATGCGCTCGACGTTGATAACGATTTTGTAATCAAGGAGCCAGCATCCTGCATGGCCTTGTTTTCTAAAGTGGGCCATCACACGGCTTTTTAGGTTTCTTTTTACCCTTTAAGGACTTTTTTATGACATACCGTCTTCGTACTGCCACGCTGGCATTTGCTCTTTCCGCTGCATCAGCGCTTACCTTTGCCGCAGGCTCGCACGGGGGCGGCGACGATGAGACCGCTGCCATTGGACAGCCTGGCAAGGCCGCCAACGTCGGCCGAACGATCAACATCGACATGACCGACAACATGCGCTTCTCCTCGGCGGACATCGCTGTCAAGCAGGGTGAAACCATCCGGTTCCTGGTCAAAAACTCCGGCCAGATCAAGCACGAGATGGTGCTGGGTACGCCAAAAGAACTCAAGGAACACTACGCCATGATGATGAAAATGCCCGAAATGGAGCATGCCGACGCCAACATGATCACGGTCGCGCCGGGCAAGACCGGTGAAGTCGTCTGGCAATTCACCAAGGCAGGCAAGGTTGATTTCGCCTGCCTGCAGCCCGGCCACTACGACGCTGGCATGAAAGGCATGGTCACCGTTGCGGGAGCTGTGGGCACCGCCACGACCAAAGCTGATACTCCTGCGGGTCACAGCGCAAGCCACAAGCATTGATCAGGCGCAAAAGCCTACAGAGTTTTACCGGTTTTCGCAGCCTGAATGACGCCACTTTTTGTACAAACCGTTCACCCCTTCACTTTTCCAGGAATCCACACATCATGAAAACATCCAGATTTCTCGCCGCTTTTGGCACCCTTGCCTTCGCTGTAGCTCTTTCCGCCAACGTCCAGGCTCAGACCACCATGAACAAGGACAGCATGCCTGGCATGGATATGTCGGGCATGAAGATGACGCCCACGGACAAGGGCGGCATGGCGGGCATGGCCATGGACACAGCGACAACTGCATCAATGACAGACGGCGAGGTCCGCAAGATCGACAAGGAGAACCAGAAAATCACCCTGAAGCATGGCGACATCAAAAACCTTGACATGCCCGGCATGACCATGGTCTTTAAAGTCAAGGATGCTGCCATGCTGGACAAGGTTCAGGTCGGCAGCAAGGTCAGGTTCAAGGCCGAAAAATCCGACGGCGCGATCGTCGTGACCAGCGTGGAACTGGCCCCGTAAGCGGAGCGCTAAAAGAACGCCGGCGTGGCCGGTACAGGCACTATTACGTCACCTTTTAACAAGAAAAATGAGATCGCCATGGATCAACTTAAACGCAAATCGCTCCAGTCGCTGCTTGGCCTGGGCGCCCTTGGTGCCCTTCCGGCCGCGTGGGCCGAGCTCCGAGCCGTAGAGATCGGCGCCGTTCCGGTCAACCGCGCCTACGACCTGACGGTGGCTGAAACGGCGCTCAACATCACCGGCAAGCCCGCCATGGGCATCACCATCAACGGCACCATGCCGGGGCCGGTGCTGCGATTCAGGGAAGGCGACGAGGTCCTCATTAGGGTGACGAATCAGCTCCGCGAGATGACCAGCATTCACTGGCACGGGCTGCTGGTCCCCAATAACCAGGATGGCGTGCCGGGCGTCACCTTTCCGGGGATTCAGCCCGGCGAAACGTTCACCTATCGCTTCAAGCTTCGCCAGTCGGGTACCTACTGGTACCACAGCCATGCGGCGCTGCAGGAGCCCTCCGGGTGTTTCGCCCCG
>JANYFF010000063.1 GCA_025362825.1 Polaromonas sp.
AGTCGCGCCCTTCCACATTGGCGATGACCACGCTGTAACGGCTGCCCATTTCCCGGTCAATCTTGACTGGCCCGCTTGCGCGTTCAAGGGTAGCCACACTGGCGAGCGGTACGGTGTTGCCATCCTTCGTGGTGATCCGCATGGCGCCGAAGTCGGCGGGCGATACACGCATGCTTTCAGCCCCGCGCAGCATGATGGGGGTACGGCGATTACCCTCAATGACGGTACCGGCGCTGCGGCCCTCAATCTGCGTGCGCAGCGCGTCCTGAAATTCTTCAACACTTAAGCCCAGCCTGCCGGCCTGCAAACGGTCTACCGCCACTCTGAGGTACTGCACACCGTCGTTTTGCACGGTGTACACATCCTGGTTGCCTTTCACTGTCTTTAACAATGCTTCGACCTGACTGGCGTAGGCATTAAGCTTGCCGAGGTCGGGGCCAAAAATCTTGACCGCGACGTCGCCCCGCACACCAATAATCATTTCAGATACGCGCATTTCGATGGGTTGGGTGAAGCTGTACTTGATGCCGGGCATGGGATCCAGCACCTTGCGGACTTCGTTCATCAGCGCTTCCTTGCTTTTCATTCGCCACTCGCCCTGCGGCTTCAGAAGCAAATAGGTATCGGTCTGGTTCAGTCCCATCGGATCCAGGCCGATTTCATCGGAACCTGCACGCGCAACCACCCCCTGGACTTCGGGAATGGCTTGCATCAATGCCTTATGAATTTTGAGATCCAGGGCGGCGCTTTGCTCCAAGCTGATCGACGGCAGCTTTTCGATTCCGACGATCAGGTCACCCTCATCCATAGTGGGTAGAAAGGTCTTGCCCACCTGTGTGTAAACCAGTCCGGCGAGCAGAAGTAAAACGCCAGAGGCAACAGCGACCACACGCTGCCGATTCAACGCCCAGGTAAGCGCCGGTTCATACAGGGCCAGCAGCTTGCGCGGCAGCCAGGGTTCCCCATGTTTGACCTCACGAAGCAGGTAGGAGGCCAGCACCGGTATGACAGTCAATGAAAGCAGGAGCGACGATGCCAGTGCAAAAACAATGGTCAAGGCCACGGGCACAAAATACTTGCCCTCTAGATCCTGCAGGGTGAGCAGAGGTAGGAATACGGTAATGATGATCAGGATGCCGGCCGTGACCGGCACGGCCACTTCACGGACTGCTCGATAAATCACATGCAACCTTGGCAGGCGTTGACCTGCGGGATCGCTGGCCAGGCGCTGCACGATGTTTTCAACGACTACCACTGCAGCATCCACCAGCATGCCTATGGCAATGGCCAAGCCACCCAGGCTCATCAAGTTAGCTGACAAACCGAAGGCCCGCATCAGGATGAATGTGCCAAGTGCCGCGAAAGGCAGTACGAGCGCCACAGTCAACGCCGCACGTACGTTGCCCAGAAACAGGCCGAGCAGCACGACGACCAGTATGGTGGCTTCCACCAGTGCAGAGGAAACTGCGCTGACGGCCTTGGTGACAAGTGACGCGCGGTCATAAAAAGTCTTGATTTCGACGCCCGGTGGAAGGATGGGCTTGAGCTCATCAAGTTTTTTGCGTACACCCTCGACTACCTTTTGAGCGTTCGAGCCTGCCAGCCCGAGTACCAGTCCTTCAACTGCCTCTCCGCGCCCGCTCTGCGTCACGACGCCGTTGCGCGTGACCGTGCCTATGCGAACTTCCGCAAGATTTCCAACGCGCAAAGGCGAGCCGTCTTTCATGCTGACCACCACGGCGCGCAGGTCTTCCAGGCTTGTAATGCTGCCTTCACTGCGAACCAGCAGGACCTCGTCGCCCTCGCCAAGGCGCCCCGCACCGTCATTGCGGTTGTTGGCCTCGATGGCCTGTTTGAGCTGAGCCATGGTGACCCCGCCACTGGCCATGGCCGCAAGGTTGGGAATGACTTCGTATGCCCGAACCACGCCGCCAAGGGCATTGACGTCGGCCACGCCCGTCACGGTCCGAAGAGCTGGCCGTATCACCCAGTCCAGGAGACTGCGCCTTTCGGCCAGGGACATTCCATCTGCCTCAACCGTAAACATATACATCTCACCGAGCGGTGTCGTGATGGGGGCCATGCCTCCAGAGATGCCCGCCGGCAGCTTCTCAGCCAGCCCGGTCAGACGCTCGCTGACCTGCTGGCGCGCCC
>JANYFF010000491.1 GCA_025362825.1 Polaromonas sp.
CCTGTCAAGAAGTAAGAAGCTACTGCGTTTTGTCATCCCGGACTTGATCCGGGATCCATGACTTCATCACTCTCCGCAGAGTACGGGTTCAGGGATTGCGGATCAAGTCTGCAATGACATTGGTTCTGATTTGGGCGCTCCAAATCGGGACTTGCAGATTGCGCATATCCGCGCGGTGCGTAATCTACAGGTTCTTTTCCATGCTTCGATATCTACTTCTACTCACCACCTTTTTAATAGCTACGCACGCCCACGCCCTGACGGCCGAAGAGGTCAAGGGCATGACGATGGGCGAAACCGATACGCGGATTGCGGCGCTCAACAAGGCTGCGGCCAGCGCCGACGAAAAAACCATAGCGTTCATCCAGGCCCTGTCGGACGATGCTGTCAAGACAAAAGGCGAGAAGATATTCGTCGTCAAGGACGACAAGGCGGCTGATCCAGTCACAGGCGCCGATGTCGCGTTGCCTGCCGATGCAGACGATATCATCAACCCCAATTTGATGCGCGGAGAACTCGATACCGCGCTGGCAGCCTTCAAGCTTTTCAGCAAGGACGAGAAAACCCGGCGTGAGGCCATCAAGACGCTGTCCGATGAAAGTGATGAAGCGAGACTGCCGCTGATTGAAAAAGCTTTTGCAGCAGAAACCGTTCCGGCATTGAAAAGCCAGCTTGAGCTAGTACGGGCCGCGATTTTCCTGGGCAGCAGCGACAAGGCCAAACGGCTGGATGCAGCATCGCAGCTGGCCAACAGCAAAAATCCTGCGACCAAGACCGTGCTGCTCGGCCGCATCGGCAAGGAGGCCGATGCCGACTTCAAGGTTGCCCTGCAGGCCGCGCTGACAAAAGTTGAGTCGTCGCTTGAATGGGGTAACAAGCTGGGTGCGATTTTCAGTGGCATCAGCTTGGGCAGCATCCTTTTGTTGGTCGCGCTGGGGCTAGCCATTACCTATGGCTTGATGGGCGTCATCAACATGGCGCACGGCGAGTTGATGATGATTGGTGCCTACGCTACCTACGTGGTGCAGGGTCTGTTCCAGAAATATTTGCCAGGGGCCTTTAATTGGTACCTGCTTGCCGCCGTGCCCGTCGCCTTCCTGGCATCTGCGCTGATGGGCGCGGCGCTTGAGCGCAGCGTCATACGCTTTCTTTATGGCCGGCCGCTTGAAACACTGCTTGCCACCTGGGGTATCAGCCTGATGCTGCAGCAGCTGGTCCGTTCGATCTTTGGTGCGCAGAACGTTGGCGTTGAAAACCCGGTGTGGATGAGCGGTGGCGTGCAGGTTCTGGGTAATCTGTCGCTGCCCTATAACCGCCTGGTCATCATCGGCTTTGCGATTGCGGTATTGCTCGGGATGGCCTGGTTGATTGGCAAGACAAGGCTTGGCCTGTTTGTGCGCGGGGTAACTCAAAACCGCCCGATTGCATCGTGCATGGGCGTCAACACGGCAAAGATTGATACCTATGCTTTTGCGCTGGGCTCGGGCATTGCGGGTCTGGCGGGCTGTGCGCTGAGCCAGGTAGGCAATGTCGGTCCGGATCTCGGCCAGGGCTATATCGTGGATGCTTTTATGGTGGTGGTGCTGGGTGGAGTCGGGCAACTGGCCGGCACTGTTTATGCAGCGATGGGATTGGGTATTTTGAATAAATTTCTTGAAGGCTGGACCGGTGCCGTGCTGGCCAAGATTGCCGTGCTGGTGTTCATCATCATCTTCATCCAGAAGAGGCCGCAGGGCATCTTTGCGATGAAAGGCCGGAGTGCAGAAGCATGAGCGCGAACGGTCACCCCTCACCCTGGCCCTCTCCCCAAAGGGGCGAGGGAGTTGAAGTTGTACTGCCTACAAAAGGCCCACTGCTCACCCGCACCGGCTGGAGCGCTTTCATGATGGCGCTGATTGCCGTGTGCGCGGTGGCACCGGTACTCAACCTGTGGGTACCAGAGGGCAGCTTCTTTCACATGAGCACCTACGCCGTAGCGCTGCTTGGCAAGATCATGTGCTACGCCATCGCTGCATTGGCCATGGACCTTATCTGGGGCTACACCGGTATTTTGTCACTGGGTCACGGCGTGTTTTTCGCACTGGGCGGCTACGTCATGGGCATGTACCTGATGCGTCAGATCGGTCGTGATGGCAACTACAAGAGTGACCTGCCCGACTTCATGGTGTTTCTGGACTGGAAGACATTGCCGTGGCACTGGACTTTCAGCGACAGCTTCATCGCGACCTTGCTGCTGATTGTGCTGGTGCCGGGTATCGTAGCTTTTGTTTTTGGCTTCTTTGCCTTCCGGTCGCGCATCAAGGGCGTCTACTTCTCGATCATCACGCAGGCCATGACCTTTGCCGCGATGCTGCTGTTCTTCCGCAATGAAACGGGGTTTGGTGGCAACAACGGCTTTACCGATTTCAAACGCATACTGAATATTCCGGTGGCGACGCCGACGATGCGCATGACGTTGTTTGTCATGACCGGGCTTACCTTGCTTGGGTTTTT
>JANYFF010000527.1 GCA_025362825.1 Polaromonas sp.
GCCGCGCCGCCGAGCGCGTCCACCTGAGCCAGCCAGCGTTCAGCCGCAGCGTGCAGGCGGCTGAATCGGAGCTGGGCCTGCAGCTGTTTGACCGCGGCAGCACCGAGGTCAAATGCACGGCCGCCGGCAGTTTTGTGATCGAGCGGGCGCGCAAGCTGCTTTTTGACAGCCGCTGCCTCGAGCGCGACGTCGGCCTCTACCGCGAGCGCCTGATGGGCGACATCGCGTTCGGCGTCGGGCCCTTTCCTGCGGCCACGCTGCTGCCGCAGCTGTTGATAGACATGCGCAAGCGCTATCCCGGCATCAACAGTCGGGTGGAGGTCAACAACTGGAACTATTTGCTGGAGCATCTGCGCGCTGAAGAACTTGATTTTTTTCTCGCAGACATCCGCGAGGTACCGCGCGACGCAGACCTTGAACTGACGGTGGTAGGCCAGCAGCACGGCAGCTTTTATGTGCGCAAGGGCCACCCGCTGCTGGCGCGAAAAGGCTTGAAGCCGTCAGCGATGGTCGCCTGCGGCCTGGCGAGCGTGCGGTTGCCCCCGCAGATGCGCAAAATGCTGGGGCGCCTGCTGGGCCTTGGCGACCATGATGCCCTGCCGATAGCGGTGGAATGTGATGACATCCACTTGCTCAAGCGCATCGCGCTGGAGAGCGACACCGTGCTCGCCGCCAGCCACGCTGCAGTGCGGGAAGAAGCCGCTGCCGGACTGCTACAGGCATTGGAGCTGGCCGGAATGCCGCCGCTTTATGCCGAAGCCGGCATCGTCAAACTCAAAGGCCGGACGCCATCGCCGATGGCCGACTATGCGATGGCTTTCCTGACCGGCCTGGCCAAAGAACAGTTCGTCTGAAACGCTGATGTCAGAATGTTGTGGCTATCAGGCTGCCAGCAACTGCCGCAGCACATACGGCAAAATGCCGCCGTTGCGGTAGTAATCCACCTCGATAGGCGTGTCTACACGCAGCGTCACCACCACCTCTTCACGCGTGCCGTCTGCGCGAGTGACGACCAGCGTCGCATCGCTTTGCGGTTTGAGCTCGGGGTGCGGAATCACATCAATGACCTCGTCACCGGTCAGCTTCAGGCCCTGCCACGACTCGCCATGCTTGAGCTGCAGCGGCAACACGCCCATACCAACCAGGTTGCTGCGGTGGATGCGCTCAAAGCTGCGCGCCACCACGGCCTTGATGCCCAGCAGTTGCGTGCCCTTGGCGGCCCAGTCGCGCGACGAGCCGGTGCCGTATTCCTCTCCGGCAAAAATAACCGTCGGCGTACCTTCGGCTAGGTACTTCATCGCGGCGTCATAGATGAACATCTTTTCCTGGCTTGGCTGGAAAAGCGTGACCCCGCCCTCCTCGCGCGAGCCTGCAGCATCTGGCGGAATCATCAGGTTCTTGATGCGCACGTTGGCAAAGGTGCCGCGCATCATCACGTCATGGTTGCCACGCCGCGCGCCGTAGCTGTTGAAGTCGGCCTTCAGCACACCGTGCGCCTGCAGCCACAGGCCTGCCGGCGACGATGCCTTGATGGAGCCGGCCGGTGAAATATGGTCGGTGGTGATGGAATCGCCAAACAGCGCCATGATGCGGGCTCCTTTGACCGCATTTGCACTATTTTCAGCATCATTTGTGCCTGCAGCCCCGGTATTACCTATACCTACAGCTATGTTTTCTATAGCAAAGTCCTTGAAGAACGGCGGCTCGGCAATATAGGTGCTGGTCGGCCATGTGTATGAGGTGCCCTTCACGCCCTTGATCTTTTCCCACAGCTTGCCCGGCTCCGACTTGACCTTGGCATAGTTGGCCTGAAAGGCCTTGCCGTTCATCGCGTACTTCATCAGCTTGTTGATCTCCTTGCTGGTTGGCCAGATGTCACCGAGGTAGACATCCCTCAATTTGCCGTCCTTGCCTTTGCCCTTGCCAACCGGTTCGGTCATCAGGTCGCGCATGACGGTGCCGGCAATCGCATAGGCCACCACCAACGGCGGGCTGGCCAAAAAGTTCGCTTTCAGGTTGGGATGGATGCGCGCCTCAAAGTTGCGGTTACCCGACAGCACGGCGGCGCACACCAGGTCGCTTTTGGTGATGGCTTCGTTGATCTCGGCGGTCAGGTCGCCGGCATTGCCGATGCAGGTGGTGCAGCCATAGCCGGCCAGTGCGAAGCCGAGTTTTTCAAGGTAAGGCATCAAGCCGGTTTCCGTCAGGTACTCGGTCACGATGCGCGAGCCCGGCGCCAGCGAAGTCTTGATGTGGGGCATGACCGTCAGGCCCGCCTCCACGGCTTTTTTGGCCAGCAAACCGGCGGCCAGCAGCACGCTGGGGTTGGAGGTGTTGGTGCAGCTGGTGATGGCCGCAATCAGCACATCGCCATTGCCGATCGTCACGCCCGTGCCCGACTGTGAAACAGGCGCAGCCGGTGAATCCGGCGTACCACCTGTTGTCGAGCGCGCGTGAGCCATGGTCGGGCGGTTACCCTCCATCTCGACCACAGTGCGCGGTGCGCCGACAGGCGTTGGCGGCGCAGAAGGCAGTGCGTCCGGCCGGCCTTCATCGGTATGCCGTACCAAGTGCCGCGTCTTGAGCATGCCTTCGGGCTGGTTAAAGCCGTTCTCGGCAATTGGTTTGCTGTAGAGCGACGCAAACTGGCTGGCCACATTGCCCAGCTCGATGCGGTCCTGCGGGCGCTTGGGGCCGGCCAGGCTGGGTGTCACGTCACGCAGGTCGAGTTTGACGATCTGCGAATAGTCAATGTCACCGGCTTTGGCGACGCCGAACAGGCCCTGGGCCTTGAAGTAAGCCTCGAAGGCTTCGATCTCGGCCTTCGTCCTGCCGGTGCCCTTGAAATAGTCAATCGTCTTTTCATCTACCGGAAAGAATCCCATCGTGGCGCCGTACTCTGGCGCCATGTTGCCGATGGTTGCGCGATCCGGCAGGGCCAGGGTGCGCGTGCCTTCACCGAAAAATTCGACGAACTTGCCGACGACTTTTTCCTTGCGCAATTGCTCGGTCACGCGCAGCACCAGGTCGGTGGCGGTGACGCCTTCACGCAGGCTGCCCGTCAGCTCAAAACCAACCACGTCAGGCGTCAAAAAGTAAACCGGCTGGCCCAGCATCGCGGCTTCTGCCTCGATGCCGCCACATCCCCAGGCGACCACGCCTATCCCGTTGATCATCGTGGTGTGGCTGTCGGTGCCGACCAGTGAATCGGGGTAATAAACACCATCGGCCGTCTTGTGAACGCCGCGCGCAAGGTATTCAAGGTTGACCTGGTGGACGATGCCAAAGCCCGGCGGTACGACGCCGAAAGTATCAAACGCCTGCATGCCCCATTTCATGAACTCGTAGCGCTCGTTGTTGCGCTGAAATTCCAGCTTCATGTTGAGGTCGAGCGAATTTTTCTTGCCGTAGTAGTCGACCATGATGGAGTGGTCGACTACCAGGTCCACCGGCACCAGCGGCTCTATCAGCTTGGGGTTCTTGCCCAGCTTGAGCGCCACGCTGCGCATGGCGGCCAGGTCGGCCAGCAGCGGCACGCCCGTGAAGTCCTGCAGCACAACACGCGATACGACAAAAGGGATTTCCTGCGTGCGCGAAGCGATGGCTTTCCAGTTGGCGATTTCGGCAACGTGCCCGGCGGTAACGCGCTTGCCATCACAATGGCGCAGGACGGATTCGAGCACGATGCGCACCGACACCGGCAGGCGCGACACATTCGGGAATTGTTTGGCCAGCTCGGGCAGCGAATAGAACTGTCCCTTTGTGCCGGAAGCGGTCTTGAAGGTCTTCAGCGTGGAGGCGAAGGCATGTTTACCTGCGGATGAAGGTGTGGGTGTTAAGGCAGATGGTTTAGCCACGGCAAACTCCTTTTTATTGAACCAGCAAACACCATTCTGGCAGGCGAATGGCCGTCTGGTAACAGGCCGGCCGCATACCCACTTCAACTGGCGTCATTTGACTACCCCAGCGCGGCTTAAAAACCGCAAAGCTGCATTGCTATGTTTTTAATAGCTATAGACGTCCATATCCCAACGGCTGTAGCACTATTTCGGATTGAAAGATCTAGGAATATGTCGCAAAAGCAGTTTAAGGGGTGTTCACAGCGTTGCAGCCTGCGCAATTTCACGAACGTAACCGAAGTGGGCTTTGGCTGACAACACCCTTCTCCCACCGCCGATGCGGATCGCGCAGCGCAGCATCTAAGGTGAAGCGTAAGACCTTTCAAATCTTTCCCTGTTTACCCATCTTCAACGGAGCCCAAACAAATGACAAACAGCACTTCAGCACATCAAACACTGTGGGACCTCATCAAGAACATCAAATTTGGCATGCTGACGCACAGCCACGCAAACGGCGAACTACACAGCCATCCACTTACCACCCAGAACAAGTCATTTGACGAAGGCGCAAAGCTCTACTTTTTCATCTCGCGCAAGAGCGAACTTGCACAGCGCATCCTGCAGGACGGCAACGTCAATGTGTCTTATGCCGACCCCGGCGACGACAGCTATGTTTCGGTATCAGGCAGCGGTGCCATAGTTGAAGACATGGCGAAAAAGGAAGAACTTTTTACGGCGATGGCCAAGGCGTGGTTTCCAGCCGGCGTCACCGATCCTGATCTGGCTTTGCTGGTCGTGACCATTGGACACGCCGAATACTGGGATGTCACCGACAGCAAGATGGTGCAGCTGGCAAAAATGGCCCAGGCCGCCATCACTGGCAAGCCGCCCAAAAAGCTTGGTGAGCATAAAGAACTGCACCTGTCCTGATCAGCTGACAGACCGATATGCCGTTTATTGCACTCAACAAAGCATCTGACCCTGCGGCGCCGGACGACCTGCGCATCAACACCGCTGCGGTGTTGTATGTGGAAGCCTCCCGGCCGGATTTACTCGGCCAAACCACCATTCACCTGCTGGGTCAGGGCACGGTGGTGAACGCGGTGACCGAGTCGGTCGGCACCGTGGTCAGCGCGCTAATGACATCGCCCGGAAGCCTTGTAGGTTGCACCCGGCACTATCTCGCGCCACCACCGGAAGGCGGCGCCAGCACGGTCTACATAGCACCCGCCCATGTCAGCTACGTGCGTCCCAACCACCCCGCATCGCCCGATTTTTGGGTAGTGCGGTTTGTTGACGGTTCAGAGCTGAGGATGGTGGCGCCGTTACCTGAAGGGTTGTAGACGCCGCGATCCCCCACCTGGTTTGGGCAAGCAGGTATCGTCACTTATAGCGGCTGCAGCTCTGGCTCCACATCCGGCGGTAAAGGATAAATATCCACATTCAACGACATGCTGACCAGCGTGTAGTAGCTCATGGTCCCCATGGCGTCCACCACGCCTGCCTCACCAAAGTGCGCCACCATCTCGGTATAGGTGGCGTCCCCCACCCTCCGCGTCTGGAGCAGTTCCTGGCAAAAACCATAAACGGCCGCTACGTCAGGCGCCATCCATGAGGGTAGTTGCCCGGTGGCAATGGCGCTGATGAATCCCTCGTCCAATCCCGCTTCAGCGCCCATGCGGCGGTGGGCAAACCAGACAAACTGGCAAGTCCAGAAACGGGCGACCAACAAGATGGCCAGTTCGTTGAGGTGCGCTGGCAACGACGAATGGAAGCGGGTGTGTGCACCAAACTGCTGCGCCAGCTGCCCGAGTTCAGGGCTTCGCAATAGAACGTTGTAGGGGCCCTGCATCGAGCCGCGTTTTCCCTGCATAACGCTATCCACCATGCTGAGTTGGGCGGGCGTCATGGCCTCACGGGTCAGTGGCTTGAATCGGTTGCCACGCATGCCGGGTAATTCGTCGCTGGTTACCAGTGTTTGTTGCTGCATTTTCACTCTCAAACCGGTTTGTCGCCCTGCAGCGTGATGCGGTGCATGATGCGGCGAAAGCCGTGGTAATCATTGACCGGGTTGTGCTGCACGCAGCGGTTGTCCCAGAAAGCAATGGCGTTGGACTCCCAGACGAAGCGGCAGGTCAGCTCCGGCTTGACCTGGTGGGCGAACAGGAAATTGAGCAGCGGTGCGCTTTCTTCATCAGTCATGCCCTTGATACCCGAGGTGTGCGCCACATTAACGTACAGCGCCTTGCGGCCGGTTTCAGGATGGACGCGCACCACCGGATGTTCGGCCCGGTATTGCTTTGGCGCCGATTCCTTGCCATCGGACTTGATGCGGTCTTCGCGGGTTCTGGACACATCGGCCTTGGCTGAACTGCTGATGCCGGTCAGGCCGTCGAGCAGGCCCCGCAGGGTGGTTGACAGCGACTCGTACGCCAGGTACTGGTTGGCGAAGAGTGTGTCGCCCCCATACGGCGGCACTTCGCGTGACAGCAGCATGGAGCCCATGGGCGGCAGGTCAAGGTAGGTGGTGTCCGAATGCCAGATACCGCCGAAATTAGTTTTCTCGTGCTCCAGCTTCTTGACTTCGATAATGTGCGGAAAGCCGTCCAGCCCTTTGACAAAGGGATATTCAATTGGCTCGCCCATTGCGCGGCCAAAGTCGAGAAACTGCGCGGGTGTCAGGTTCTGGTTGCGCATGAAAATGACCTGGTGCTCCAGGAATGCCTGGCGCAGTTCTGCAGCCAGTGAAGAAGACACGCCTTTTGACAGGTCGAATCCAGAGAGTTCAGCGCCCAGCGCGCCGGCGATCTTTTTGATGTGCATGGTGATGGCTCCTTAATCTGCTGTTGCGCCAGACGTCTTGACCACCGCTGCCCACTTGATGATGTCAGCATGCAGGATGGCTGTGAACTCCTGCGGCGTGGTTTCGTAGGGCTCTGCGCCCAGCACCGCAAACTTGTCCATGGTGTCCTTGTCTTCCAGCACTTTCCTGATGTCAGCATTGATCTGCCGAACCACGGCAGGCGGCGTCCCTTTGGGCGCGAACAGGCCAAACCACGGATTGATCACAAAGCCGGGGTAACCAGATTCGGCAATGGTCGGAATGTCTTTAAAAGCCTGCGCGCGTTTTGAACCGGTAACCGCAAGGCCCTTCACGGTGCCTGCACGGATGTGCTGCGCGATCGACGGCAGGCTGGTAAAAACCAGTTGCGTCTGCCCGGCAATCAGGTCGGTCAGCGCAGGTGCAGCGCCCTTGTAAGGTACATGCAGCATTTTTGTACTGCTGGTGGAGGCGAACATTTCACCCAGCAGGTGGTTGACCGAGCCATTGCCCGCTGAGCCAAAAGACACTGGATTTTTAGCGGCATAGGCAGCCAGCTCCCTCATGTTGTTGACCGGCAGCGCAGCATTGGCAGCCACTACAAACGGCACATTGGCCAGTGTTGCCACGGCGACGAAATCAGCTTCCGGGTCAAACGGCAGTTTTTTGTAGATGCTGACGTTGATGGCATGCGAACCCACATAGGACATCAGCAGCGTGTAACCATCAGCCGGTGATTTGGCAACCGCATCCATGCCAATGTTGCCACCTGCACCGGAGCGGTTTTCAATCACCACCGCCTGCCCCCATTTTTCAGATAGCTTTTGCCCAACGATGCGTGCCAGCGCGTCAGAAGCACCTCCAGGCGTTTGCGGTACGACGATTCGCACCGGCTTGGTCGGGAATGACTGCGCGTGGGAAGTTGAATGCAACATGGCAGCGGCCAGTGTCAGCAGGGCCGTGCCCGCGATGGATTTGAATTTCATGTCTATCTCCTATGTGTACTTATTAAAACATCGTTGCCCGGGTTTTACACAACGTATTGTTCCGGCAAACAGGGGGGGCCTGAATAACCCGCCAACCATTGAAGTGGCGCGGCGCTACCTTTCAGGCGATGGCGTGTCGATGTCCCCAGCGTGATTGGCAAAAACCGGCCTGCCAAGGCTTAATAGACCGCAATTACAGCGTATAAAGCCCACGAGCGGAGACAAACATGAGCCAGCTGACCGAAGTGCAAGCCCCGGAGCAAGCCGCATCATCAACTGAAACCACCCACCACCGCATCTGCCCGCTGTGTGAAGCCTGCTGCGGGCTAGAGGTCAAGGTGCGGGCCGGCAAGGTCATCAGCATCCGCGGCCATGAGGCTGATGTTTTCAGCGCTGGCTACATCTGTCCCAAGGGCGTGGCGCTGAAAGACCTGCATGAAGACCCTGACCGCTTGCGCACGCCGCTGATCAAGCGCCATGGTGTGTTTGTTGAGGCCAGCTGGGACGAGGCATTTGCTGAAATCAACCGGCGCCTGCCGCCGTTGATGGCTGCGCATGGCAAGGACAGTGTTGCCGTGATGGCAGGCAACCCGTCGGCACACAAAATCGGCCTGCTGCTGTACTTTGCGCGGCTGGCCAAGGCATTGGGCACGCGCAACGTGTTTTCAGCTTCAACGCTCGACCAGATGCCCAAGCAGCTGTCGAGCGGCCTGCTGTTTGGCCACTGGCTGAGCATTCCAGTGCCGGACATCACACGCTGCGACTACTTGCTGATGCTGGGCGCCAACCCGCTGGCCAGCAATGGCAGCCTGTGGACAGTGCCAGACTTTAAAGGCAAGGCCAAAGCCATGCAGGCACGCGGCGGCAAGCTGGTAGTGATCGACCCGCGTCGTAGCGAAACCGCAGCCATAGCCGACGAACACCACTTCATCCGCCCCGGCGGTGATGCGTTTTTGATGCTGGGCATGCTGCACACGCTGTTTGATGAAAAACTCATCAAGCTCGGCCGACTGGCTGAATTTATCAATGGCCTGAGTGACGTTGAAGCTGCGGTATTGCCTTTTTCTGCCCATGCTGTTGCCGCACGTTGCGGAGTCGATGCCGAAACCGTTCGCCGCCTTGCCCGTACGCTGGCAGCTACGCCCCGCGCCGCCGTGTATGGCCGCATTGGCACCTGTACGCAGGAATACGGCACGCTTGCCAGCTGGCTGGTGGATGTGCTGAACATCGTGACCGGACATCTGGACGAGGCCGGCGGCGCGATGTTTCCCAAGGCTGCTGCTTTTGCCGCCAACACGGCCGGCAAGCCAGGTACCGGCAAAGGCATCAGCACCGGCCGCCACCACAGCCGGGTCAATGCCGCACCAGAGATCATGGGCGAGCTGCCCATCACCTGCCTGGCTGAAGAAATTGAAACCGCCGGCCCTGGCCAGATCAGGGCGTTTATCAGCATCGCCACCAACCCGGTGCTGTCCAGCCCCAACGGTCCGCGCCTTGCGCGCGCACTGGACCAGCTCGACTTTATGGTCAGCATGGACATTTACCTCAACGAAACATCGCGCCATGCCAACATCATTTTGCCTGGCCCGTCACCGCTTGAAGACCTGCATTACGACGTGGCTTTTCCACAGTTTTCCTGGCGCAACCATGCCCGTTACAGCGCGCCGGTGTTCGGACGCAGCGGTGGGCAGCCGGATGAATGGGAGACCTTGATGCGGCTGTGCGGCATTGTTCAGGGCAAGGGTTGCGACGTGACGGCGGCCGAACTCGACGATGAGCAGTTTGCGCGTGACGCATCGCGGCTTTTCGGCGAGCAGGCGCCTGCAGTGGTCGCAGCGATGGGTGGGCTCACGGGGCCAGAACGTATGCTCGACGTGGCCTTGCGCAGCGGGCCGTATGGCGACGCTTTCGGACAAAAACCCGATGGACTGAATCTGCAAAAAGTCAAATCAGCCAGCGGTGCTGCGGGCGGCCTGGATCTGGGCGAGCTGGGCCCACGTATCCCTGAAGTGCTGCGAACCGCATCCGGCAAGATTGAGCTGGCCGCACCATCGCTGCTGAACGACCTGCACCGCGCCGTGGCCGACCTGGCCCGCACCGTGCCTGACATGGTCATCATCGGGCGGCGCGAGGTGCGCTCCAATAACAGCTGGATGCACAACCTGCCCCTGTTGGCAAAAGGCCCATTTCGTTGCACGGCACTGCTGAATCCGCTGGACGCCACACGGCTGGGCCTGGCCGAAGGCGCGTTTGCAAAAATCAGCAGCAGCCAGGGCCGTAAACATATCGAAGCGCAAATCCACATCACCGACACCATGATGCCCGGTGTCGTCAGCTTGCCGCACGGCTGGGGCCACGACAAACCCGGTGCGCGGCTGGCCGTGGCGTCAGAACGCCCGGGTGTGAACCTGAATGACTTGCTGGACGACCAGTTGCGTGATCCGCTGCCAGGCAATGCAGTGCTTGGCGGCGTCGCGGTGGAACTGTCAGCACTTGCCACTTATCAGGACGCTTAGGATGAAAGTTCATCAACAGACGAGCCCTATTCCTGACGCGATCTGAACAAGAACAATTTCAAGTTAGATTCAGATCGACTTCCAGTGGGTATTACAAAAGGCTCGCCTAAAACAGGCTCGACTCCTAAACTCCTTGCTTGGTCGCATCGCGGCTCCACTTTTTGATGACCTCGGACAGCACACGATGAAACGGCATAACGAAGTACACCGCATAGATGCAATTGGTTGGCTGCGCGCCGCGGTACTGGGCGCAAACGACGGGATCATCTCCACTGCCAGTCTGGTGCTCGGCGTCGCAACCGCACACGCGGCACACCCGAACATCGTGCTGACCGGAATTGCAGGCCTGGTCGCTGGAACCATGTCCATGGCAACCGGTGAATATGTGTCGGTTCATTCACAGGCAGACACTGAAAAAGCGGCGCTTTCCCAGGAGCAGGCGGAGTTGAACGCAGATTTTCATGGCGAGCATCGGGAACTGACGGGCATCTACATGAAGCGTGGCCTTGACCACGCGCTCGCCCAGCAGGTTGCCGAAAAACTGATGGCTCACGACGCCCTTGCGGCGCACGCGCGTGACGAACTCGGCATCACCAGCGCCATGACGGCGCGACCCTTGCAGGCGGCTTTGGCGTCAGCGTGCAGCTTCGCCATAGGCGCGGCACTGCCACTTGCGGTTGTCATGGTGGCGCCGGAAAGCCAGGTTATTGCTTGGGTGGCCGTCTCGGCGCTGGTCTCGCTTGCCGTCCTCGGCGGGCTTGCAGCAAAAACAGGCGGCGCAAAAGTCCTTCCGGGTGTCGTGCGTGTTTTCTTCTGGAGCAGTCTGGCGATGGGTGTCACTGCCGGGGTCGGCGCCTTGTTTGGAGTGGCTGCATAGTCAGCAAACCCGAATACTTTTGGATGCCAGCGATGGCGTGCCAACATGTTCAATTTTTCCAGGTCAATATGAAATCCAGCGACGGCTCTTCAGCACATTCCTCGGTGGCGCAAGCTGACTGGCGCTACAGCCGGCCCGCCATGCTTTTGCACTGGACTGTGGCAACACTTCTGGCGGCGATGGCTGCATTGGGCTGGTTCATGATGACGATTGAAGACGATCCCGGCAGCGTCTGGTATTTTGATCTTCACAAATCATTCGGCCTGGTGTTCGCCGCGCTGGTTGCGCTCAGGTTGGTCTGGCGCCTTACCCATCGCCCCGAGGCTTTGCCTGCCACTCTACCCGCGTGGCAACTCAGGCTTGCCCACTGGACCCAGTTCTTGCTTTATGTGCTGATGGTGCTGATGCCGTTGACCGGATACCTCGGCGCTTCATACAGCAAAAAAGGTTTGCAGCTTTTCGGCATCAGTACGCCTCACTGGACATTGCCAAACCATGACCTGGCGGAGCAGTTTTATGGGATTCATTCACTGCTGATATGGGTGATCGTCGCACTGGTTGTGGTGCACGTCCTTGGCGGCCTGAAGCATTTGCTGATAGACAAGAATGCGGTGTTTCACCGCATGTGGTTTGCACCGCGCGGCAGTACCGGTGATAGCGCCGGTCGCACTAACAAGAAGCCTTGAGTCGTTCAATCCAGTGGAACGCCGATGACCGCCTTCAAAAGCCACTGGTCGGTTGTCGCGCCTGTTGCCTTGCCCAAGCCTACATTGAAGTCCCACCGACGCAAGCTGAAATCAGCCACCAAAAAAGTACTCGATGTCCGGATGCTCGGGATGGGCTGGGTGCGTATGGCACCCAAAAAAGAATAGTTCTCGAAGCCCAAACGCAAGTCGCCGTCGCTGGCTGGCGTCACGCGATAGGCCACTTTGGTGTCGATCTCGGCCGTTGCTGGTTGCTGCGCGTTGCTCCGCAAGGCGCGGTCGAGGTTCAGGTTGACCCCCAGCGTCCATGGGCCCTTGTCGTAAACGCCTATAAATTTTATCTCTGCCGACGTCTGGTCGGGATAGAAGCGCCGGGAAAGCTGCCCCAGCTCAACGTTGATCGCACCGTACCATGGCGAGTCGGGGGTCGGAGCGCGGGGGCGCCACTTGGCCCTGATCTTGACGCCATCCGTCACAGGATGCCCATCGAGCTGCGCAGGTCCCGCGGAGGTCAGCCAATAGAGCGCACCTTCCCAGTTTTCATTGATGCCGTAACTCAACTCCGGCGTGACCCTTAGCATTCGACGGGTCACAGAGCCAGGTCGCGCCAAGAGTACATAGTTGGTGTGTAAATCGAGGCCGAACTTGCCGGGCTCGGCAAATTCGTCCAGATACACCTGAATCTCTTCCGGCGCAGCCACGCAAGCAGCCGAAACACAAAGCCCAAGGCAGGCGACTGTCATCTGCAGGCCTGGAATGGAAAAGCCCGATAAAGAAGTTCTTTTGGCGATCATGGTGAGTGGGTGCTTGCGGGTGTGGGCGGTTTTCCGCATTTATGGCAAGAATTTTGCTCCACATACTTGGAAAAAAAATCAGTCGACTGTTCTGTTTTGCAAATACAAATGGAAAAGCCCTCATGAAGAGGGCTTTCAGATTTCAATACTCAAGCCTCACCCAGTGCAAGACCCTTGAGCGAAGCCTGACTGTCAGGCAGGCACTGCGTCCTTGACTGTCTCCGCCAAGTCCGTGTAATCCTTCACCTTGTCAAAATTGAGATACTGGTACACGGTATCGCTGGCTGCCGTCAGCACGCCCATGTCGGCCATGTATTCGGCTTTGGTCGGGATGCGGCCGAGCTTGGAGCAAATCGCTGCCAGCTCTGCACTGCCCAAATACACAAAGGTGTTTTTGCCCAGGCGGTTCGGGAAGTTGCGAGTTGAAGTTGAGAACACCGTTGCGCCTTCTTTGACCTGTGCCTGGTTGCCCATGCACAAGCTGCAGCCGGGCATTTCCATGCGCGCACCGGCAGAGCCCAGCACGCCGTAATGGCCTTCTTCGGTAAGCTGTTTGGCGTCCATCTTGGTCGGCGGTGCCATCCACAATTTCACCGGGATATCGCGCTTGCCTTCGAGTAGTTTTGACGCAGCGCGGAAGTGGCCGATGTTGGTCATGCAGCTGCCGATGAAGACTTCATCGATCTTGCTACCAGCCACGTCAGCCAGCGTTTTCACGTCGTCTGGATCGTTCGGGCAGGCGACGATAGGCTCATGAATGTCGGCGAGGTTGATTTCGATGACGGCGGCGTATTCAGCGTCGGCATCGCCCTTGAGCAATTGCGGGTCGGCCAGCCAGGCCTCCATCGCGGCAATGCGGCGGTTGATGGTGCGCACGTCCGAGTAACCCGTAGCGATCATCCACTTCAGCATCGTGATGTTGCTGGTGATGTACTCGATGATGGGTTCCTTGTTCAGGTGCACCGTGCAGCCGCCGGCAGAGCGTTCTGCAGAAGCGTCGCTCAGCTCAAACGCCTGCTCGACCTTCAGGTCTGGCAAACCTTCGATTTCAAGAATGCGGCCGGAGAAAATATTGATCTTGCCCTGCTTGGCAACGGTCAGCAAACCGGCCTTGATGGCGTACAGCGGAATCGCATTGACCAGGTCACGCAGCGTGATGCCGGGCTGCATTTCACCCTTGAAGCGCACCAGCACCGACTCGGGCATGTCCAGCGGCATGACGCCGGTAGCGGCACCGAAGGCAACAAGGCCGGAACCTGCCGGGAAACTGATGCCGATCGGGAAGCGCGTGTGGCTGTCGCCGCCGGTGCCGACGGTGTCAGGCAGCAGCATGCGGTTGAGCCAACTGTGGATGATGCCGTCGCCTGGACGAAGTGGAATACCGCCGCGGTTGCTCATGAACTCTGGCAGTTCGTGGTGCATTTTCACATCCACAGGCTTGGGGTAAGCCGCCGTATGGCAGAACGATTGCATGACCAGGTCGGCGCTGAAACCGAGGCAGGCCAGGTCTTTCAGTTCGTCGCGCGTCATTGGTCCGGTGGTGTCCTGTGAGCCGACCGAAGTCATCTTTGGCTCGCAGTAAGTACCCGGGCGCACGCCCTGGCCCTCAGGCAAACCAACTGCGCGTCCCACCATCTTTTGCGCCAGCGTAAAACCACGCTCGCTTGCAACGGGTGCCTGCGGCAGGCGAAACAATGTTGAAGCTGGCAGACCAAGTGCCCAGCGAGCTTTCGCCGTCAGGCCACGGCCGACGATCAATGGAATGCGGCCGCCGGCGCGCACTTCATCGAACAGCACATCGCTCTTGAGCTTGAACTCGGCGATAACCTGGCCGTTCTTCAGGGCCTTGCCGTCGTAGGGACGCAACTCGATCACGTCACCCATGGCCATCTGGCTCACGTCGAGTTCGATCGGCAGCGCGCCGGAGTCTTCCATGGTGTTGTAGAAAATCGGGGCGATTTTGGAGCCCAGGCAAACACCGCCAAAGCGCTTGTTCGGCACAAAGGGAATGTCTTCGCCGGTAAACCACAGCACCGAGTTGGTCGCGGACTTGCGTGAAGATCCGGTACCGACCACATCGCCCACATAGGCAACCAGATTGCCCTTCGCTTTCAGTTCGTCAATGAACTTGACCGGACCGCGCTTGCCGTCTTCTTCGGGCGTGACGCCCGGACGGGCATTTTTGTGCATCGCCAGTGCGTGCAGCGGAATGTCGGGGCGGCTCCAGGCGTCGGGTGCGGGCGACAGGTCGTCGGTGTTGATTTCGCCTGCAACCTTGAAGACCGTCAGCTTGATCGATTCAGGTACTTCGGGACGGCTTGTAAACCACTCGGCATCAGCCCAGCTCTGCAGCACGGCTTTTGCATGCTTATTGCCCTTGTCGGCCTTTTCCTTAACATCATGAAACTGGTCGAACATCAGCAGCGTGTTTTTCAGGCCGCTGGCAGCCTGCACGGCCACACTTTCCTCGGAGTCGTCCAGCAACGCGATCATTGGGCTGATGTTGTAGCCGCCCAGCATTGTGCCGAGCAGTTGTGTGGCTTTTTCACGCGAGATCAGCGCGCACTTTTCGGTGCCGTACGCCACTGCTGCGAGGTAGCTGGCCTTGACCTTGGCGGCGTCATCAACGCCGGCAGGGACACGGTGGGTAATCAGGTCCACCAGAAAGGTTTCTTCGCCCTTTGGCGGATTCTTCAGCAACTCAATCACTTCAGCCGTCTGTTGGGCTGACAAAGGCAGCGGCGGGATGCCCAGGACCGAACGCTCGGCAACATGGTTACGGTAGGTTTGCAAAAAATTCGATGGGGTCTCAACTGACATTGCGTCTTCTCCTGTGGTCAAACTCGTGGGTAAAAAAGTATTTTTCTGGGCGTTGTCTATTTGGCGACGGAAGCAGCAGACGCTGGCGCAGCCGGCCGGACCAGGATCACGGCATCGGGTACTGCTGGCAGCGGCGCTGATGCGGCAGCTTTTGGCGCATCCAGCACGCTGGCCGGCGGATTCAGCTTGATGGCTTCAGCCAATGCCATCTGTTCAGGGCTCGTGCATTCGTCAGCAAGACGCGTGCCCAGCTTTTGGTTCATCAACATCGATTTATTGCCCATTTGCAGCCAGACAGCACCCGATTTGCGGTCTTCCAACCGGATGGTGCCCGTGGTGGTTGGCACCGGAAACATGCGGTAGTTGAAGTTTTTTCCCTGCACGGCAAAGTAGCCAGGGAATTTCGGGTCAGGTGTGAGCGTGACGGCGGCACCCAGCTCGCAGGGCAGCTTGCCCACGTACACGCGCTCGGCAAGGGCCATCTCGACAGGAGTCAGGGCGGCGTCGGCAGCCTCGATGCCGGCGGCGACGTTTTTGGCCTGGCTTTTCAGCTGGACCCGGCTGGACGAGCCGGGCGCTGCAGTTGGCGTCTTTTTGGCACCGGCCTTGGGCGCGGCTTTGGCCGCATCGGCTGGAGCTTGCGCCATCACCGGCGCAACGGCCACGAAGAACAGCGTTACCGCAAAAGCGGTGCACGCGGTAATGTAGTTGGTTTTCATGCAGCGTTCCATAGGTTTGAACTCAGGCAACAGCCGGTGTGAAATAAGCCTGCGCCTCAGGCGCAAGCGGGCGTCCGGTGCGGTGGGCGCGTTCCAGCACCTGCCAAAAGTAGCGGTAGCTTGCACGGTCATGCAATTTACCTTCAAAACTGGTCGGAGCCCATGAATTTCGGGCACCTTCAGCTATTATTTTTGTAGCATCATCAATCTCGCGATCGCCCGGGGCAAAGGCCTCCAGGATCGGGCGGATCTGGCTCGGGTGGATGCTCCACATGCGGGTGTAGCCCAGCTCGCGGCTGGCCCGCCGCGCCGCGGTGGCCATGGCTACCGTGTCATTGAACTCGGTGACCACGCAATGCGAGGGCACCTTACCGTTGGCGTGGCAGGCAGAAGCGATTTCAAGTTTGGCGCGTACCACCAGCGGGTGGGTGAACTGGCCCTGCCCGCTCATCCCGTCAGCCGGAATCGCACCGCCATGGCTGGAGACAAAATCCATCAGGCCGAAGCTGATGGACTGCACACGCGGATGCGCGGCGATATCAAAGGCGTTACGAACCGCCATGGGCGACTCGACCAGCACATGCAGCGGCAAATCGCCAGCCGATGCCTTCAGCAGCGCTTTCTCGGCCTTCAGTACATCGTCAAGCGACTCGACCTTGGGAACCATGATGTGGCACAGGTGGCGCGCCAGCTTGCCGGCAATGATGGCCATGTCGGATTCAAAAGCCGGGTGATCGACCGGATGTACACGCACCGCCACACGCGCCTTGTCCGCCGCAAGCGTTGCCAATGCCACCACCATAGCGGCGTGGTCGGCCTCGCCGCCAATCGGGGCGCCATCTTCGCAGTCGAGCGTGACGTCAAATACGCAAGCGCCGAATTCTTCCATCATGTCGGCCTGCAATTGCAGGCTTTTGCGCATGCGCACCTCAACACCACTGTAGTGGTCACACACCGGCAACACAATGCCGCCGGCCTGTGCACCCATCAAGGCTTCGCGCGGATGTTTCATTGAATAAGCGTAATTTTTCGGGCCGCAGCGAGCGGCTCGCCGGCCAGGCGCGGGTAGCAGGCAACCGGCGTGCACTCAAGGTGCATGAGGATTGCTTGACGGGCTCCGTGCCCCCGAGTCGCACAGCAGGCCATTACAGGAGATGCTTGACGCCGTCCTGCTCACCCTTGAGTTCGTCCAGGGTCTTGGTGATGCGTTCGCGGCTGAAAGCGTCAATCTCAAGTCCCTCGACGAGTTTGTATTCGCCGCCTTCGCAGGTCACAGGAAAACCAAACATGATGTCTTTTGGAATGTCGTACTGGCCGTCCGATGGGATGCCCATGGTGACCCATTTGCCGTTGGTGCCCAGGGCCCAGTCGCGCATGTGGTCGATGGCAGCATTGGCGGCTGAAGCAGCCGACGACAGGCCGCGCGCTTCAATGATGGCGGCGCCGCGTTTGCCGACGGTTGGCAGGAAGGTGTTGGCGTTCCATTCCTGGTCGTTGATCATTTTGGCGACGCTTTCGCCATTGATGGTGGCGAAGCGGTAATCGGCATACATCGTGGGCGAATGGTTGCCCCAGACGGTGAGTTTTTCAATGTCAGCCACCGCTTTGCCGGTCTTGGCAGCGATCTGGCTGGCAGCGCGGTTGTGGTCCAGGCGCAGCATGGCGGTAAAGTTCTTGCGTGGCAGGTCCGGTGCGCTCTTCATGGCGATGTAAGCATTGGTGTTGGCAGGGTTGCCCACTACCAGAACACGCACGTTGCGGCTGGCAACCGCATTGAGGGCCTTGCCCTGCGCCGTGAAGATGGCGCCATTGACGGCGAGCAGCTCGGCGCGCTCCATGCCGGGGCCGCGTGGGCGTGAACCGACCAGCAATGCATAGTCTGCGTCCTTGAAGGCCGTCATCGGGTCGCTGTGAGCGGTCATTTCCACGAGCAACGGGAAAGCACAGTCATCGAGCTCCATCATTACGCCCTTGAGCGCTTTTTGCGGGCCATCCACCGGTACTTCGAGCAATTGCAGGATCACGGGCTGGTCCTTGCCGAGCATTTCGCCGGAGGCGATGCGGAACAACAAGGCATAACCGATTTGGCCTGCAGCACCAGTGACTGCAACGCGGACGGGTTTTTTGCTCATGACAAAACTTTCAGGTTAGTTTAAAAATCGTTTGAATGAGGGGTGTTATGAGGCGGCGGCGCAGAATGATGCGCCAGCTTTATAAGCCGCTTGGTACGCCAACTTCAGCGCTAGATTTTACGCCCGAAAAACCCGCACCGTCAATTTGTCTTATGTCTTATATAAGATATGATTGCGACCATCCATCCTCCGCACCTATGGCCGCCATTCCATTCACCTCCCCAGCCCTAGCGACGTCAGCGCCCGTCGATGAGTTTGCCGGTGCGACGCCTGCTTTCAGCCCGCTTTACCAGCAGATCAAGGGCTTGATCCTGCAAAGCCTGCAATCGGGCGAATGGAAACCCGGCGAGGCCATTCCTTCAGAAATGGACCTTGCCGCCCGCTACCGGGTCAGCCAGGGCACGGTGCGCAAGGCGATTGACGAGCTGGCCACCGATAACCTGGTGGTACGCCGCCAGGGCAAGGGCACTTTCGTGGCAACCCATGCCGAGCAACAAGTGCAGTTCCGCTTCCTAAAGTTGGTGCCCGACAGCGGCATGCCCGGCAGCGAAGGGCCGGCCCAGCGCGAGATTATCGATTGCCGCCGTGCGCGAGCCAGCGCCGACATCGCGCGGGTGCTCGGCCTGCGCAGCGGTGATGCGGTATTACAGGCGCGGCGCGTCTTGAGCTTTGCCGGTACACCGACCATTCTTGAAGACATTTGGTTGCCCGCCGCCCCGTTCAAGGGTCTGACGGCCGAGCGTCTGACCAACTACCACGGGCCGATGTATGCGCTGTTTGAGACCGAGTTCAATGTGCGCATGGTCCGGGCTGAAGAAAAAATACGCGCTGAGCCAGCTACCGACGGGCGTGAACTGCTATTAAAAGTAGAGCATGGCACACCCTTGCTGAGCGTCGAGCCCATTGCCTACACTTATCAGAACATGGCGATGGAGTTGCGCCGCGGCTACTACCGCACAGACACCCACCACTATCACAACAATCTGAACTGAATGGGCACTGCTGGGGCATGAATTTCAAAGGTAATAAATCGTCGCTGCCCAGCAAACTCTGCGTGACCTGTGGCCGTGAAATGACCTGGCGCAAAAGCTGGGCGAAAAATTGGGCAGATGTGAAGTATTGCTCTGACGCCTGCCGGGCAAAAAAAACTGCATCCGCCACCGCGGCGAAGACAGCGGCAAAGCCATAACCGTTCTGCGCTCACGGATTAAGCGGCAAAGCAGTCAAACTGGATAGTCATTAAATAGAATGGCCAGTATGAAAAAAGAACATTGCCGTCACCTCGTACTGATTTTGGGCGACCAGCTTGATGAATCGTCGTCAGCTTTTGATGGATTTGACCCTGCACAAGACCTTGTACTGATGGTCGAGGCGTTCGAAGAGTCCACCCACGTCTGGTCGCATAAAGTACGCACGACGCTGTTTTTGTCAGCCATGCGCCACTTCGCGGACCAACTGCGGCAGCGCAAGTGGCCTGTTGACTACCGGGCGCTGGACACACATGGCGACAAAACGCTGGGCGCCGGACTGCTCGCCGCAATCGAAGAACACCAGCCCGAGCGCCTGATTGGCGTGGAGCCCGGCGATCTCCGGGTCCGGGAGCAAATTGAGGTCGCTATTAAATCAATAGCGACACGCGTCCATAAAGCGGGGGCTGCAGCATCAAAAGCTTCCAGACCCATGATGGAATGGCGTGAGGACCGGCATTTCCTGTGCAGCCTGCCGCAATTCCGTAAATGGGCTGGGGCATCAACCAGTCTACGTATGGAGTTTTTCTATCGCACGATGCGCAAGCAATACAAAGTGCTGATGGAGGGCGACCAACCCGTGGGCGGAAAATGGAATTTCGATGCTGAAAACCGCAAAGGTTTTGGCAAGGCAGGCCCAAAAGACGTTCCCAAACCGTTGGTGTTCGTGCAAGACCAAATAACCCAAGATGTCGTGGCACTTGTTGAGAAACACTTTGGCGGCCATCCTGGTAATTTGCGCGAATTCAATTGGCCGGTCACCCGCGAGCAAGCCCTCACGGCGTTAGACGACTTCATAGCGCACCGCCTGCCGCACTTTGGGGCGCACCAGGATGCGATGTGGACAAATCTTGACTTCGGCTGGCATGCGTTGTTGTCGAGTTCATTGAATCTGAAACTGCTAAATCCGCTAGAGGTTGTGCTGGCAGCTGAGAAAGCTTATGCCTCGCGCGGACTCGATCTCGCCGGTGTGGAAGGTTTTATTCGCCAGATACTGGGCTGGCGCGAGTTCATCCGCGGCGTGTATTTTCTGGACATGCCAGAGCTGAAAGCAGCCAACCACTACGGCCACACCAACGCCCTGCCCAAGTGGTACTGGACCGGTGACACAAAAATGAACTGCATGCGCCAGTCTATTGGTCAAACGCTAGCCAACGGCTACTCGCACCATATTCAGCGCCTAATGGTGACCGGCATGTTTGGCGTAACCGCACAAATCAACCCGCAGCAACTTTGCGACTGGTACCTGGCGGTTTACGTGGACGCAGTGGAGTGGGTCGAGCTGCCCAACACCGCGGGCATGGCGCTGTTTGCCAATGGCGGACGGTTTACGTCCAAACCCTATGTCGCCAGCGGCGCTTACATCAAGCGGATGAGCAATTATTGCGGAGGCTGCCAGTACGAACCCGAAATT
This sequence comes from Polaromonas sp., assembly GCA_025362825.1. Lineage (GTDB taxonomy): Bacteria > Pseudomonadota > Gammaproteobacteria > Burkholderiales > Burkholderiaceae_C > Polaromonas. Next base: position 20,870 of record JANYFF010000527.1, read on the forward strand.
CGCGTTGGGCCAAGTGCCTGCCCCATGACCACGCTGTACTGGAATTTCCTGGACCGGCATGAAGAGACATTTGGCAGCAACCCCCGCACGGCGCTGATGGTGAAAAACCTGCAACGCATGGCACCTGAACTGCGCCGCGAGGTGCGTGTGCGCGCCGCCGAGATGCTGGCGGATCTTGACCATTTGTAACCCCGAGGTCAGCATGGCGATGCATATTACAGCGTTCAAAATAAGCGCACTGAACTTTAATCGGGTGTCAACCGTCTCAAAACGCCATATTCCGACAAATACTTTCAGGCATGGTGACACTCACAAAAGGATAATGCTGCATTGCAATAGAATCCGGGGCGTTGAGCCATTTTTGCTGGTTACGAAGCAGTTACCAAAAATATAGAAAGCCACGAATGTCCGAATCAGCGACAACCACAGCGAAGAAGCGGCCCGAGTTCCGCAATATTCACGCCTTCAGAGACCTGCCCTCTTACCGTTTGCCGCTGGCTGGCATTGTCTCCATTCTTCACCGCATCAGCGGGGCCATCATGTTTTTGCTGATGCCCTTCATCATCTGGATGTTTGACACCTCGATTTCTTCTGAAATCTCTTTTTCCAGATTCAAGGCGACCTTCAATGTCGGCATGTTTGGTTTGCCGGGCATCATCTGGAAGCTGGTAGCGCTGGCCCTGATCTGGGCCTACCTGCACCATTTCATAGCCGGCCTGCGCCACCTCTGGATGGACACCAGCCATGCCGCCGTCAGCAAGGAATTCGGCAAGATTTCCGCTGTTGTCACACTGGCCCTGAGCCTCGGCATCGCTTCCATCCTGGCGCTAAAACTCTTCGGCGCGTACTAATCAAAGGAGCACAGAAAATGGCAGTTAATTACGGCTCCAAGCGTCTTGTCGTCGGCGCACACTACGGCTTGCGGGACTGGCTGGCTCAGCGCGTCACCGCCGCGCTCATGGCCCTCTTTACCCTCATCGTCCTGGCCCAGGTGATCTTCAGCAGAGGCCCCATCGGTTACGACAAATGGGCAGGCATTTTTTCATCGCAATGGATGAAGACGCTGACCTTTGTCGTCATCATCGCCCTGCTCTACCACGTCTGGGTCGGCATGCGCGACATCTGGATGGATTACGTCAAGCCGGCTTCCATCAAGCTTGTTTTGAATGTTTTCACGATTGTCTGGCTGGTGGGCTGCGCCGGTTGGGCCATCCAGGTGTTGTGGCGCGTCTAGCCAGCCATCGCCCCCAAGACACACATACCCCACATAAAAACCATGACCGCAACCTCCCAACTTCCCAAGCGCAAATTTGATGTCGTCATCGTCGGTGCCGGCGGCTCCGGCATGCGCGCCTCGCTGCAATTGGCACGCGCCGGCCTGAATGTCGCCGTGCTGTCCAAAGTGTTCCCTACGCGCTCGCACACGGTGGCAGCGCAGGGCGGCATTGGCGCCTCACTCGGCAACATGAGCGAAGACAACTGGCACTACCATTTTTACGATACCGTCAAGGGCTCCGACTGGCTCGGCGACCAGGATGCGATTGAATACATGTGCCGCGAAGCGCCCAAGGTCGTCTATGACCTGGAACACATGGGCATGCCGTTTGACCGCAACCCCGACGGCACGATTTACCAGCGCCCCTTTGGCGGCCACACTGCCAACTACGGTGAAAAATCCGTCCAGCGCGCCTGCGCCGCAGCCGACCGCACGGGCCACGCCATGCTGCACACCCTGTACCAGCAAAACGTGAAGGAAAAAACCAGCTTTTTTGTTGAATGGTTGGCGATGGACTTGATCCGCGACGCGGCCGGCGATGTCGTCGGCGTGACCGCGATTGAAATGGAAAGCGGCGACGTCCACATCTTCGAAGCCAAGACCACCCTGCTCGCCACCGGCGGCGCCGGCCGCATCTTTGCGGCTTCGACCAACGCCTTCATCAACACCGGCGACGGCCTTGGCATGGCAGCACGCGCCGGCATCCCGCTCGAAGACATGGAGTTCTGGCAGTTTCACCCAACCGGCGTGCACGGCGCCGGTGTACTGCTGACAGAAGGTTGCCGCGGCGAAGGTGCGATTTTGCGTAACAGCAACGGCGAGCGCTTCATGGAGCGTTACGCACCGGCCTACAAAGACTTGGCGCCACGCGACTATGTATCGCGTTGCATGGACCAGGAAATCAAGGAAGGTCGCGGCTGCGGTCCCAACAAAGACTACATCAACCTGGACATGACCCACCTGGGCTCCGAAACCATCATGAAGCGGCTGCCGTCGGTGTATGAGATCGGTCACAACTTTGCCAACGTCGATATCACCAAGGAACCGATTCCGGTGGTGCCCACCATCCACTATCAAATGGGCGGCATTCCCACCAATATCCATGGCC